>JAFLJW010000207.1 GCA_022712815.1 Pseudodesulfovibrio sp.
GGCCAAGGAATTCACCACAAGGTATTTCGAGAAACTGGCCACGCTCAAGGCGTACTACGATACCATTATCAAGGACGCGCAAAAACAGGGATTCGTGACCACGCTGGCCGGGCGGCGCAGGTTGCTGCCGGAACTCCATTCGCGCAACAATCAGGTGGCATCACAGACCAGACGTCAGGCCATCAACACGGTTATTCAGGGGTCAGCCGCGGACATCATCAAGATGGCGATGCTCAAGGCGCAGGCCGATGACGAACTGGCGGCGTTGGGTGCGAAACTCATCTTGCAAGTTCACGATGAATTGATAATCGAGGCTCCAGAAAAGAATATCAAGGCCGCCGGGGAAAGGCTCAAGGTCATCATGCAGACGACCGCAGACTTGAGCGTACCGCTCAAGGTTGACCTTGGCATCGGGGAAAATTGGGCGGATGCTCATTAGAGAACGTTGATTTTGGAACCGCCTTTGGCGGGATTGTCAGGTGATTTCGCCTCCCGGCGGGCTTAAGGCCGAGGGCCTTAAGAATCCCGTATTGGCTTCGCCAAGAGAGTTATATAGTAAGATAATTCTAGGTAGAGCTTGTTTGAAGGGGGGGATAATTCATACGCCCCCCCCGGTCCGTCAACGATGCTTAGATCTCTTTGTCAGGTAATATCAAATGCGTCAGTCCTGAAAGGGAAAACCCTTTGGAATCCCTGGTTGTTTTTCTCTGCTATGGCATCATTGGGGCCATGGGAATTCCTTCGTCCACGTCCAGACCGCAGATCAGGTTGGCATTCATCAGGGCCTGACCGGATGCGCCGCGACACAGATTATCGATGGTCGAGATGATCACCAGCCGGTTTGTCCTCGGATCGACTACCAGCCCGATATCACAGAACACCGTACCTTTCACGAAACGCGTTTCCGGCAACTGCCCCTTGGGGAGCACCCGCACAAACGGCTTGTCCGAATAGAAATCAGTGTAGGCCTGATGCACCGCGTCGAGCGACATCTCACCGGTGAGCTTGGTATAGATGGTCGAAAGAATACCGCGATCAATGGGCAGCAGGTGCGTATTGAATGAAACAATGATGTCGGTCCCGGCGAGCTTGGAAATTTCCTGCTCAATCTCCGGTGTATGGCGATGCCGGGGCAATCCGTAGGCGCGGAAGGAATCATGCACCTCGCAAAACAGGGTGCCTAGATTCTTGCCGCGACCCGCGCCGGATGTGCCGGACTTGGCGTCAATGACAATGTCTTCGGTCTCTATGAACTTGCCGGACAGGGCCGGGGCGAGAGCGAGGATGGCGGATGTCGGGTAGCAGCCGGGGTTGGCGACGAGTCGCGCACCCATGATTTGATCGAGGTAGAGTTCGGGCAAGCCATAGACTGCCTCGGACAAAAGCCCGGCCTCGGTGTGCTTTACATCGTACCATTCTTCGTAGGTGGCCTTGTCGTTGATCCGAAAATCAGCGGAAAGGTCCACGACCTTGACCCCTTTATCAAGCAGGACAGCGGCGATTCCCATGGCTGTTTTGTGCGGCACGGCCAGAAAAACGACATCACATTCCTCAGCGAGATCAGCCGGGTCAGGCTGGGTGATGACCAGATTGCCAAGGGGAAGCTGGTTCAGGAAAGGGTAGATATCGGCGAGTTTTTTGCCAGCCTCGGCGCGTGAGGTGACGCGCACCAGTTCCATGGAGGAATGGTGGACCATTAGCCGGGCGAGTTCCATGCCGGTATAACCGGTCACGCCGACCAGTCCTGCCTTGATTATCTGGGACATTCAACGTCTCCGATTATTTGTTTTTGTTCACGTAGCTCATGCGCAGGTTATAGACGATGTCGCAGAGCAGCTTTTTCTCGTCATCTTCCAGCCCGTTGTCAAACTTTTCCTGTAGCATGCCGAGCACGTCAATGGTGTGCTTGGCAAGCTGCGGCTGAAACTCCACCTGACCGGTGGACGGATCGGCAGCTTCCCCCAACGCGACCATGACCGATGAGGACAGGGAATAGATGAAGGTAGTGAAATTGATACCAAGCGGGACCCCCTGCATCGGATTGTCTTTGCACGTCTTGTCGTCAGCCATCCTCTTCTCCTCATTAAGGCTGTTGGAAAAGGCCCGATTGCTGCATGATTGCAGAAAACCAACTCCCTTTCAAACAACAAATATAAATTATATCGACTGTTATCCTAGCAAGCTAATTAAGGCCTGGAGGTATCAGAGTCAACTACGGTGTGCGCCGATATTCCGGCAACAGATTTGCCACAGGCCAAGTGCATACCATTAATCTACATTACTCTTTTACAGAAAGGCGAATTTCAATTAGGCTACCGGGAATTCAATTGAATGCTCTTTTGTTTTTGAAAAATATAAATTCCAGCAGGTTGACATGACATTTAGAAAAGCATGCCGATGGTCACTGTACCTTGTCTTTACCCTCGCTCTTTCCCTTCCCCTGACGGGTTGTTCCGGTGAGGACAAAAAAGCAGCCCCTGATCCACAAGCTGCGACACCCATGAAGGTAATCAAGGCCGAAAACAGGGACATGCCGTACTGGGGCGAATTCGTCGGCCAGATCAATGCGGTGGAGACTGTCGATGTCCGCGCCCGTGTGGCCGGATTCCTGCTTGAGAAGAAATTCCGGGAAGGAGCAAAAGTCAATAAAGACGAATTGCTGTTTCTCATCGACCCCAAGCCGTTACAGGAAGACCTGAAGCAGGTGCAGTCCGGGCTGGAATACAATCAGGCTCTGCTTGTAAAGGCCGAGAAAGATTTCAAACGATTCCAGAAACTCTATGACGAAGGCGTGGTCAGCCGGGACGAATTCGAGGGTTATCAAACTCAGACGGCCACCCTCAAGGCTCAGGTCCGGGACAACGCGGCCCAGGTCGAAAATGCCAGGATTCAGCTCGGATACACAAAAATTTATTCACCTATCGACGGTGTGATCGGCAGCGTTCAGGTAGACATCGGCAATCTGGTGGGACAAGGCGAGAACACCCTGCTGGTCACCATTTCCACGGTCGATCCGGTCTACGTCAGTTTCAGTGTCAGCGAAAGCGACTATCTTCGGGCGCAACGCAACAAGCATGTTAAAAAAGCCACGGAAAATGGAGAGGTCAAAATCATTCTGGCCGATGGCGGAGAGTATGAATATGCTGGTATATTCGACATGGTGGACCGGGCCGTGGACCCCCGCACCGGAACACTCGGCATTCGGGTCAAGTTTCCCAATCCCAATCAGCTGCTTCGTCCCGGCCAGTACGCCAAGGTTCGCGTGCTTATCGACATGCTGAAAGACGCTGTGGTCATTCCGACCCGCGGCGTCATGGACGTTCAGGGCATGAAATCGCTGTACGTGGTGGGCGAGGATGGCACGGTCAGAAACCAGCCGGTCAAACTCCGCTTCGAGGTCAGGGACCTGGTGGTCGTGACAGAAGGGCTGAAGACCGGTGACATGGTCATTGTCGATGGTATCCGCCGCGTCAAAGCCGGCATGGAGGTCAAACCCATCGTGGTCCCCATGAACAAATCGGATGGACAACCGGTTTCCATGGATAATTCAACTCCAGATAATGCGACTTCAAACGACACAACAGACGAAAAGACCGCTGAAAACACTGAAGAAAAGGCCGGTTAACTGCATGTTCGTACGTTTTTTCATCGACCGGCCCATCTTTGCATCGGTCGTCGCCATAATCATCCTGATGGTTGGTATCCTGAGCCTGTTCGCCCTGCCCATTGCCCAGTATCCGCCCATTTCGCCGCCATCGGTGAACGTCACCGCCAACTACACCGGCGCGGATGCCCAGACCGTCGAGCAATCCGTGGCCACGCCCATCGAGGAACAGGTCAACGGCGCACAGGACATGATGTACATGAAGTCCATCTCGGCCAACGATGGTTCCATGAGCCTCACCGTCACCTTTGATCTGGATCGTGATCTGGAACTGGCGACAGTGGACGTACAGAACCGCGTCAACCTCGCATCGGCACAATTACCGCAAGAGGTCCGCAACTCCGGTATTCAGGTCAAGAAGCAGTCGCCGGAGTTTGTGGTGATCATCAATCTGATCTCGGATCAGGGTCAATATGATTCACTTTTCCTCAACAACTACGCTAAGATCAATATTTATGATGCCATCAAGCGCATCGAGGGAGTCGGAGACGTCAACCTGTTTGGCGATCAGGATTACGGCATGCGTATCTGGCTCAACCCGGACCTGCTCACATCTTACAGCCTGACGGTCGCCGATGTCATCAACGCGGTACAGGAACAAAATGTACAGGCTCCTGCCGGGCAGATCGGCCTGCCGCCAACGTCCAGCGACCAGCAGTTCCAAATGACCGTACGGGTCAAAGGCCGTCTGACCGACACCACGGAATTTGGCAATATCATTCTCAAGGCCAACGATGACGGCAGCACGGTCAAGGTCCGCGATGTAGCCCGGGTCGAGCTTGGCGCAAAGAACTATATCACATTTTCCCGGCTCAACGGAAAACCAACGGCC
>JAFLJW010000165.1 GCA_022712815.1 Pseudodesulfovibrio sp.
TTCCCCTCTGGACTCCCCTTCCAAAACTTTTTGGGTCTACACCGCCTGGCAGGATATGCGAGTTTGTAAATGTCGGATGGCGGCGTAGAGGGCTGCCGACAGAGAAAAAGGGGGGACGCTGTCTCTTAAGTTCAAGAAGTAAGATGTTTTACCGCAACAAACGCCGCTGTCCGGTTTTTTTGATCCTTCCAAAAGGTTTCTGCGGTGTGGCTACTGTTTGAAGAAATCGTTTCGAACGGCTTGCTTACGTTGTCGAAGCTGTTCGGAGCGATTTCTTCAAACATCTCAGGGATGCAAGGGACGCGTCCCTTGCCCGCCGGAGGCTAACCAAAACGAAAACCAACTCATTCGCAAACAGTCCCTTACGAAGCCCCGCCTCCAACGCTACTCTCCGCCGACCCTCAATTTGTCAGGCATGTCGGGCATGGCCCCGGCTTGTCCGCAGACGTAGGCGGCGACCTTTGTTGCGTAGCGGTTGATCTCATCGAGGGGGTAGTCGTGCAGGTAGGCCAGAGCCACGGCAGCGGTGAAGGAATCACCTGCGCCGATGGTATCTGCTATTGTTGTTGGCTGGCCGGAAAGATCGGAAAAATCATTTGGCGATAGAATCAGGCTGCCCTGATCGCCTCGTGTGAGGACGGCTAGTTTGAGGTTGTGGGTGTCCATGAGGGCGGAGAGGGCAGCGCGTTCACCTGATGGCAGGGAAAACATTTTTGAGATGAGGGTCAATTCTTCGTCGTTGATTTTGAGTACATCGGTCAGGGTGAGAGAGGACTTGATTATGTCTGGTGAATAGAAATTCTGGCGAAGATTGATGTCGTATATCTTGAGTGCGTTGGGGGCGGCTTTGAGCAAGGAGTGGATGGCTTTTCGGGAAATGTCGGACCGCTGGGCAAGGGTGCCGAAACAGATGGCATCTGCCTTGGTCGCCAATTGAAGGGCAGGGTGATCAAGGGCGAGAAAATCCCAGGCGACATTGTCGGGGAAGATATAGGTGGCGATTCCGTGTTCATCGACGAGGGCGTCCACCGTGCCGGTCGGGTGCGTGGGGTCTGTTGAAATCGAGTCGACATTGAGACCGTGGCTGACCAGTTGTTTCAGGGCTTCGCGGCCAAGGGCATCGTCTCCGATGCATGAAACAGGGATGCCGACACCACCGAGGCGGTTGATGTGATAGGCAAAATTGGCAGGTGCTCCGCCGAGTTTGCGGCCTGTCGGCAGGACATCCCAGAGGATTTCACCAAGACCGATTGCCAGGAAGGTCTTCATGCTACTTGGCCCGTTCGACTATTTGGCGGAGTTTGGCTTCTGTCAGCTTGCGCAGATCGTCGTTTGCGGGACGGGTGCCGGTCCTTTCGAGCAGCAGGATGTAGTTGTCCAGAGCGGACTCCATGAGTGGGTGATTTGGGCCGAGGGAGGTTTCGTAGGCCGTTAATCCCTGCTCGTAGAACGGAATGGCCTCGGCGATCTGCCCCATGGTGTCGAGTAGCAGGGCCAGATTGCACAGGGCGTGCGCGGTTTCCGGGTGTTCCTTGCCAAAGACCTGCTCTCGAATGGCGAGGCTGTCGCGGAAATTTTGTTCGGCAGCTTTGCTGTTGCCAAGGGATTCGTGCAGGAGGGCAACGGTATTGAGATCGGCGGCTACGTCGGGGTGGGCATCACCGAAATGTGTACGGTTGATCTCAAGGGAGCGTTGTGCCAGACGCAGAGCCTCTTTCGGGCGGTTCATGGCTTCGTAGAGCAACGCCATGTTGTTGAGGCAGGAAGCGATGGCCGGATGACCTTCGCCGTGGGATGCGGTTAAAACCCTCAAGCACTCCTTGAAGGTTTGTTCGGACTCATTGAATTTGCCAAGGGCCTGACGGATAACGGCCAGACTGTTGAGGATAGGCGCGGTGACGAGGTTGTCCTCGGTGAAGATTTCCTTCTGGAGTTCAAGACAGGTGGCAAACGCGGCTTCAGCCTTGGGATAGTCTTCTCCAGCCCAAAGCACGGTCCCCAGTCCTTCGAGGTCAGCGGCGATGTCGGGATGCTGCTTGCCTTTGAGGGCCACATCCACGGTCAGGGCGATGTCGAGAAGCTCGGCAGCTTCCTGATGACGGCGTTGATGGTAAAGGGAAAAGCCAGCCTGGTGCAGGACCCGGTTGCCAGCCGGAGTATTCACATCGAGTTCGGTAATCAGGTCGCGGCAGGCAAGGACGTGCGGCATGAGCCATTCCACCGTGGGCCAGTTCTGAGGCTCGGCATCGGGCAATACGAGATTAAGTCCGTACATGGCTCGCCCGGCCCATTCAATCTTCTGTTTTGTCTCCATGGAGGCCAGCATGGCCTCCCGGACATTGCGGTAAAGGGAAAAAATTTGGCTATCAACATCTGTTTTGATGAGATTGCGTGTGACAAGCGGATCAATAATGGCAGTGGTGGCAAAAAAGGCGGCAGCCGGATTGATGAGTGACGGATTATGCGGGGTTCCTTCCATGGAGAGAGCAAAATCATATGGCAAAGCTGAATCTCCCAGCATGACAGCCATGAACAGGGCTTCGGCACTGCCGGGAGCATCTTTTTCGACTTCTCGAACAGCCGCCAAGATGGTTTCAAAAGTTCGTTTTTCAATGCTGTCTGTCACGTGGAAACTCCTTGATTGCCGGACGTTCCCGTGTCTCTATCCCGTTTGGTAGGGGAATTCAAGAAAAGGGAACGGAAACAACCCGGCCAGCTTGTCGCCCCTATGCCTCCGAACACCAATCCGGAGCCAGGACAAAGGAGATTCCGTTACAAGACGATAATCTATCGGTTAGCTAAGAATGTGGGTATGATTGAAAAATAAAAGCCGCTGCCGGGTGACGATACCGGCAGCGGCCATTTGAAACTCTCTCAACAGTGCTGAATTAACGTTTGATGCCAATGAGGGTATTCAAAAGTCCATCGGCTGTTGTCATGACCTTGGTATTGGCCTGAAATCCGCGCTGGGTGATGATCATCTTGGCAAATTCCTCGGCCATTTCCACATTGCTCTGCTCCAGCGTGTTTTGCTGGATGGTGCCACGGCCCCGGTCTTCGGCAACCCCGGCGATGGCTGAACCGGAGGCCTCCGTGGCGACAAAGTTAGTATTGCCATCGCGCCGCAGACCCCATTCGCTGTTGAACCTGTACATGGCAATCTTATAGAGATTCTCACTCTGCCCATTGGTGAAATGGCCTTTAAGGAATCCGTCTTGACCCACACTTGTGTTTTGCAAATAACCCCAGGCGTATCCATTCTGAATCTCGTATAATGTGGAGGACCCGGTGTCGTAGCTGGTTGAAACACGGGCATTCCTGTTCATGCTGGCCATTTCTTGCAAGTTACCCGTATTGGTTCCCACGCCTGCGGCAGTGGCAGCACCGGAAAGCCATGACGAGGAATCCGAACGGACCCCGAAATCGTAGGATACGGCCTGGGGCGTCCCGATCGCTGATCCATTGCTTCCATACTGGAAGTTGAACTGCGGAATTCCGGTAGTGCCAAAGGAACTTGGTGTCCACGCGCTCAGACTCTTGCCGCCAGCACCGCTGGTATTGGTGGAGTTAAGGGCAAAAGCCGATTGCCCCACGAGTTCGCCCTGACCGTTGAACGTCATGACACCGAGACCGGCAAGACCGGCACCCGATGTTCCGTAGGCACTCGATCCATCCGCTTTGCCAGGCATGGCAATCAGGTATTCCCAGTAGCTATAGCCTGGAGTCGCATTGGAGAGGCTGGTTGAACTCACGGGATCGAAATAGATGGTCATGGTCTGCCTGTTGCCGTCGGAATCATAGACGTAAAGGTCTGAAGAATATGCAGGAGGTGAGTTCCCGAACGGGGTGGAGGCGTTGCTCGAGGTGGCGTCATACGCTTCAAGCATCGCAAAAAACGGATTGGTGGCACTGGTGTGCTGATCCGTTGCGGTGTAGTCCAGAATGGTAATCATTTCAATGGATGAAGTGGTACGCGGATTAGAACGGACAACGCGTGCTTCCTTTCCGTCGATAATTATGTCTTCGTACGGAAGCTGGATGTCGGAAACGGTTGTGGCAACCGCGTTTGATTCCCGGTCCACGGCATATCCCTGTAGCCTGAATCCGTCTGCATTGACGAGGTATGCTCCGTCGTTGAAACGGTATGCGCCCGCTCGCGTATAATACGAAGCACCAGTCGTGCCGGTTCCTGTTGGATTGCGAAGGCCGAAAAATCCATTGCCTGCAATGGCGAGGTCAGTGACCGTTCCGGTGGTTTCCCGCCCTCCTTCTTTGAAGAGGGTCCGAACCTCCGAAATGCCAACACCCATCCCCATCTGGCTGGTGTAATTCGCGCCTGATTCGTACTGCGCCCCGCCCGCGGCAAGTTGCTGACTCATGAGGTCCCCAAACTGCATATCCGCCTTCTTGTACCCGATGGTACTTACGTTGGCGAGATTGTTTGCAATGACCTGCATGTTGGAAGAATGGGCGATCACACCCGTGGCCCCAATATACAAACTGCTAAAACTCATACTTTCCTCCAATCCGAACTCTACCGGATGTGGTGGGGAATCCACCAGGGGACCCACCCCCGGAATAAAATTCCCGATTCCTTCTCTCCGAGGATTAAAGCAAGGGGTGTGCCATTTGAAATAGCGATATATTTCAAGACAAAATAGGTCTTTTGGGGTGGGAAGATCATTCCCTTAACCCGAGATTGCGCCTGTCCGGGTCACAAACACCGAAATTCATCCTTTGGAAGTCAGCGAGACAATCAACTCCCCTGTCCAGGTGGCTCTCCACTGATCAGACCAGTCCGTCATGCTGCAAGCAGAAGTAACTAAAAAGCAGATAGCCACGGAGAGCGAGAGCAATGTTGCGACAAAGATCATTGCCGCAGAACGGCCTCGTACGGAAATGCATGCCCTGCCAATTGAAACGGTGACCGGCATCGTCAAAACCATGGGTGGCCAGATTATCGACATTGAATCCACCCAAGCTCGATCCGGATCACTCATCAGCACAACCTCTTATGTGACCCGCTGAAAAAACCGGTCGCATAGCCAGGGATAGCCAAGGGCTTCGGTCATGTGACTGAAGCCTTTTTTCTTTTCCGCAATTGACATATTCTCTGGCATGGCCCACTACAAGGGTGAGGAATCATAACCAATTCGGAGAATGATATGGCCGATGTCAGAGTCGAAACAGACAGCCTTGGCAGTGTGGAAGTCCCGGCAGAGATACTATGGGGAGCACAAACCCAACGCGCCCTCAAACTTTTTGCCATAGGCTCCGACCTCATGCCCCGTGAAATGATTGAGGCCTATGCCATCCTCAAGAAAGGATGTGCTCTGGCCAACCACGGGGCAGGTAAACTCTCCCTTGACGCAAAGGATGTGATCGTCCGGGTCTGTGACGAGATTCTGGCCGGGGACCATGACTCCATGTTCCCGCTCTCCGTCTGGATTTCCGGCAGCGGCACCCAGTTCAACATGAACGTCAACGAGGTCATCGCCAACCGCTGCTCGCAACTCGCAGGACAACCCCTAGGCAGCAAGAAACCGGTCCATCCCAACGACCACGTCAACATGTCTCAGTCAACTAACGATAACTT
>JAFLJW010000236.1 GCA_022712815.1 Pseudodesulfovibrio sp.
CTCATGAAATGTATTGTAAATTTGGTCCAAACGCTCATTGGCAGCAGTCAGCATGGATTTCGAGCGGGCAAGAGCAGCCTTGTCTTCCTCTATCCTGCTGACAAGGGAGGACTCTTCCTTCAAGAAACTCAAATGTTTATAACGAGAAGTCAACTTGTCCTTGAGAAGCTCTTCACTGATTTCTACCTGTTCCCGAACATACGTAAGATTTTTCCTCTGATTCCGTATTCGTGCGGATATTTCTTTGACATCCTGCGTCCGCTGTTTGATTTTTTCACGCTGGGCATTGATATCATTGACCAGCCGATCCCGGCGTGTCTGATACAATTCACGCGCATGTAAAGCCAGATCCGGTGATTTTGACAAAACCTCCTGAGGAAAAACCAATTCCACAGAATAGGGATCAACATACAAAGTGAGAGGGGCCTCGCTTTTGTCATCTTTATTCTCATCCGTAACCGCTTTCGGGTCGTCAAACCAGCGGGACTCGGCTTCCAGGCGTTCAATTTCAGTTATGAGCGAAGAAGTGCGCACGTTCAGTTCTTCCACAGTCGAATCGCTGGCTGTCGCTTCCAATTCGATGAGCGGCTGCCCAACCTCAACGGTATCGCCCTCTCGCACATTGATTTTGCGGACAATACCGCCTTCAAGATGCTGAATTCGCTTTACCCTGCTGCTTGGAATAACTTCGCCTATGGCATCACTGACGATGTCGAGTGGACTGACTGCCGCCCATACAAAAAAACTGATACAAAAACCTGCACAGAGATAGAAAAGGACTTTGGTCGTCTTGTCGACGTCATATTTACTGCTTTGCTCTTTCATCTGCATACCTATGACTTCAAGACCGCACCAGGGTCAGGGGCTTGGACTTTTTTCTCTAAAGTACCGATCTTGGGAACCGGCTTGACATTGAGATCAATAAAAGCATTGAATCCTTTGACCACGTTGGGATCTCTGGAAACAATAAACAAGGTAACACCCTTCTTTGCCAGCATATTCATGATCTGAAAGACTGCGTCGCATCCTTCAAGATCAAGTCCTTCGGTCGGCTCGTCAAATACGGCAATCCTTCCCTGCCCGACCATGGCCCGCGCCAGAGCCAGACGTTTACGGATGCCAAGTGGCAAACTCCGTCCTCCGTCTTTGATCGGCGTGTCCATGCCTGTGGCACTGCCATCAAGAAAACGCCTCAGATCGGCAATTCGGACTATCTCATTGAGCCTGGCTCCCTCAATATCAGGATTCAACAAGGTAATATTTTCCCTGTAGGTTCCATTCAAAAAAGTCGGCTCCTGCGGAAGGTACATGACCTGCTGACGCCACCACTGGGGTGCCAACTGGCGCAAATCAACGCCGTCGGCCAGAATCTGCCCCCTGCCGGGTTCAAACAAGCCAACAATCAACTTGCAGAGTGTTGTTTTACCGGCACCATTTGATCCGACAATACCGACCACACTTCCGGGTTTAACGACATATGAGAGAGATTCAAAAAGAGGTCCTGTTGCACCGGGAAAAGCAATGGCGACATCCGCAAATTCCAAACGTCCCGAAAACTTCTTCATGGCTGTACCGCTCGACGTTTCACGAGGAAGTCCAATAAATTCATTAATCATTCGCATGGCATCTTCGGCCTTGCCCAGGAGCAGGACTGTTTGCATGAAGCTGCTTGAAATCTGCAAAGCCTTGGCAGAGAGAATACTGGCACCGATCAAAGCTCCGACGGTCAGATCGCCCATGACAACCTGTTTGGCTCCAACAGCATATACGGCCACTTTCAGCAAAGAGTTAAGCCCTTGCATCACGGCAAGAGACCAGCTTTTCTCTTGCACCATATTGTCTTTTAGCTGCATGACCCTGGCGACCTGATCATCCCACAAACCACGGAGGAAGCCGCCTCCATGGAAAGCGCGGACAGTCTCCGCCCCCTGAATGGCCGAATTGACTCCGCCTCGATGTGTGACCATTTCTTCTCGGAAAGCGTTGTCCGAATGGCGGGCGCGATTCATATTCATTTTACCGACAATGACAGTCGTACCCACAGCCAACAACGTGATTATGGCCAGAGACGGGCTGAGTATGAAAATAGCCAAAAGAAACAAGATGAAAAATGGCATATCCAGAACAGAAGCGATTTTTGAAGCTTCATACGCTGCTTGCACAACCAGGGGACCGGCCATAACTTCCTGAATTTTAGCTTGGGGGATACGTTCCAAAGCGGAAGTCTTGACCTGCGAAAGAGACTCAAGCACAGCCGTCTGGAGCTTGTGATCCGGCTCACGACTGATGGCAGAACACATCTTGGTGCGAACAACGCTGAAAGCAACGCCAAGGGCCAGTGCTATCAACATTCCGGCAGTCAGCGTATACAACGTCCCATCAAATCCGTAACCGATATAGCGGCTCAAAATCTGGATGACAAAAATAGGGGATGCAAGGAACAGGATGTTAACGAAAAAAGACGCGACAACAATTTCTGCCGCAAGAGGCTTGGAGTGGAACAGACGCCTTAAAAGCTCGTTCATACCAGCCCCTTACGTGATGATGTCTTCAGAATACAAACTGAGTAGAGCCTGTATCGGATTAAATTTCAGTGATGTCTTCTGTAATGAGACCCATTTCGTACAGCAGTGTATATCCAGCGATAATAATATCAATATCTGTCGCCACTTTCGCGCTGATAGCTGAAATGTAGTCTCTTTCACCAACAAGGATATCCAGAAGGCGGACTTCATCGCCTGTCGCCTTTTTCTTTTTGACAAGACCGAGAAATTCCCAAGTGATGTTGGCCTGGTTTTCGTAGAGGTCGGAGTTCTGTCTCAGGGTGGATAACTCAATCCATGCATTGCGCACACTCTCTTCGACAGTGCGGCGACGATCAAGCAATGTCCGACGGGAACTAATCATCTCTGATTTTACGGAACTAATATTTTCCGTGTCCTGAAAACCGGAAAAGAGATTATATGTCATTTGAATTGAGGCTCGTGTTTCGGTCCTGATACCAGCACTGGCCTGATCATTTTCTTTACGCTCACCTTCAAGCACTGCGTCAAATCTCGGAAGATAGTTGGACTCCCGATTTCTCAGACTACCCTGAAGACTTTCAATAACATATTTGGTTTCAAGTAGTAGTGGATTGCTCTCAAAGGCGGTGGCCACGGCCTCTTCAACCGTACCCGGCAAATATTTACGAGGTACAGGCACGGTCGCCATCTTTCCG
The DNA here is from genome assembly GCA_022712815.1 of Pseudodesulfovibrio sp. Lineage (GTDB taxonomy): Bacteria > Desulfobacterota > Desulfovibrionia > Desulfovibrionales > Desulfovibrionaceae > Pseudodesulfovibrio. The sequence goes on from JAFLJW010000236.1 coordinate 3,221, forward strand.
ACTTCATCAAGAGTGGGGGCGAATTCAAAAACAGCCTTGAAATTATTTATTGAAATCTGCAACTGGCGCTCTTGAGTGACCCGATAGGACTGGGCACCGGCAAGCTGCCCTTTTACCTGAAGTTCTTCATAAGAATAACCAGCACCACGTTCTACCAGTATTTCCTGCATCCCGGAAAGTTCTCTCATGCTGTCTTCAGAACGACGGGCATACTTCAGAAGCTCACGAGAACGAATGACTTGCAGATATGCAGTAATGCCCAGAGCAACTATTTCCTGCTTTGCCTGGGATAAAAGAGCATCAAATTGGTTGACTGTCCCTGCTGCGGAATCAATATTTCCAGACACACCACCAAAATCATAGAGAAGCTGCGATGCGGAAAGGGTCTGTTCATTACGAGTCATCTGGGTCTGACTGGCTCTGGGCTTGCGTATGTTCTCACGTCCGCCTTCAATGGTGGCATCGACCTTAGGATACCATCCACCTTTGGAGCTTTCATACTGGTGCTTCACGGATTGAAGCTGAGCCTCGGAAGACTTGATTCTGTCATGCGTTTTGACCAAGTTTTCAAGCAGGATATCGAGATTCAAGCTCCTGCTTTCTTGTGCGCAGGTCACAGAAGACCACCCCGCAACCAGAACAATGCATATAGCGTGCAACAGGAATCTGGTGAGCAACCTTTTCAAAACCATCTCCCGTGTGTATATTAAAAAAACACTTACAGGTACAAAGTTATCAATAACGATTTCAATTATTTACACTACACACCATCACTAAATTATGGTTAACATATTTAAATACTCTAGAAAAAGCAAATTAAAATAAAATTTTCATTAGAGATATTGGCTCATTACCAACCCACAGACAGTCAAATACAACCAACAGGATTTAAAATGGCATCCTTATTCAAAAGAATTTTCAAGAAAGATCAATTGATCCTCCTTGGAGTCGGTATTACGGCCTCTGTTATCATGATAATCCTGTTCGGAATCCAACCATCCTTCTTGCGTTTTCTGGATTACAAAATATACGATCTCTATCTTGATAAATATCACACCACAAATGCCACCGATATCCCCGTTATCATTGATCTGGATGAAAAAAGCCTTGCTGAATTGGGACAATGGCCCTGGCCGAGATACAGGGTCGCAAGACTGCTCAAATATCTTCAGGCTTATGGCGCAGCTTCGGTAGCAACTGATATCATCTTTGCAGAGCCGGACAACACCTCTCCCGTTGCCATCCAAAGACAGGTAAAAAAAGCAACGAACCGGGATATCACATTCAAGGGTCTTCCTCCCGGATACGACGACAATGATAAACTCCTTGCACTCAATCTCAAAACCGGACCATTTATTCTCGGTTTCGACTTTCAGACCAAGGCTCCCCTTACGGAAGACGGAAAAGTCAAAGAGACAATCAATTGTTTCATCAAACCGGTTCAGGTGGCGGTTCTCGCTCCGCTCGGAGCTCCATCACCACATGATGTCCTGCACAAGGCAGAAGGAGCTATTTGTCCACTGCCTGTCCTGGCCATGGCTGCTCCACGGACCGGCTTCATCACCATTTCCCCAGATCAGGACAGCGTCTACCGACGAGTTCCCCTGCTCTATAGCTGGAATGAAAAATTCTATCCCAGTCTGGCAATAGCCGCTCTCATGCAGGGCATGGGAATGAAATCAATGGTTTTGAAAATGACATCCCAGGGAATTGAATCCATACGTCTGGGAAAAATAGTCATCCCGACGGACAAGAATGGCCGGATGCTCATTAATTATCGTGGGAAGATGAAGACATTCCAATACATAAGTGCCGTGGATGTTCTAAGCAGAAAGCTCCCCCCAGGCGCTCTCCGTGGAAAAATCGCATTTATCGGAACTTCTGCCTCCGGCCTCAAGGACATTCGTTCCACCCCCCTTGATCCCGGATTTCCCGGTGTTGAAGCTCACGCCACCATAATAGACAATATTATCTCCAAACAGTTCCTCAGAATTCCTGATTGGGCAATCGGCCTCGAAGTAGTGATCATGGTGGCCGCAGGTCTTGTCACGACCCTGCTTTTGATGTGGGCACAGGCCTCATGGCTTATCCTTCCCCTGCTCGGTATGGGCTATGCCATGTGGTACGGGTCTGTTTACATGTATGTCGAGGAGCGGTTCTACATTTCTCCCTTGTATTCATTCCTCAACCTTGCCCTGACCTTCATTTTGCTGACTATCATCAAATTCTGGCGCGAGGAACATGCCAAAAAATTCATCCACGGCGCATTTGCTCACTATCTTGCTCCATCGGTCATCTCGCAGATCATGGACAACCCGGATTCACTATCCCTTGACGGGCAGGAAAAAGATATCACCATTCAATTCTCCGATGTCCGCAATTTCACGTCACTTTCAGAGAAACTCACGCCAACGCAGGTAACAGAGCTATTGCACGACTACCTGACTCCCATGACCAAAATCATCACAGACTATGAAGGAACGTTGGATAAATTCATTGGTGACGCGGTCATGGCTTTCTGGAATGCGCCGCTCGACATTGAAAACCATCAGGAGAAATCGCTGCAAGCCGCTCTGGCCCAACAAGACAAACTTGAAGAGCTCAACAAGTTTTTCATTGAAAAGTTTGGCTTTACCATTGCGGTTGGCATTGGCATTCACTCCGGCCCTGTCCGGGTCGGCAACATGGGGTCTGCCGATCTTTTCGACTACACATTGATCGGCGACAACGTGAACCTCGCATCCCGCCTTGAAAGCCTGACCAAATTCTACGGCCAGAAACTCATAGTCAGCCAGACAATCGTCGATGCATCCGGCGACCGCTATTACTTCCGTATCCTCGACAGCGTCCGGGTCAAGGGCAAGAAAGAACCGGTTACCATTTTCACGGCTTACACGCTCGATCAGGCGAAGCTAAGAAAGGAAGAGCTTCAATTGTACGCAAAGGCCCATGATCTCTATTTGAGCATGGCCTTCGACAAGGCAAAGAAAGTATTTCAAGAACTTAAAGACAGCTACGGAGAACCCGTCCTGTACACCATGTACATTGAACGATGCGAACAACTACAAGAAAACCCGCCTGGAGATGCCTGGGACGGCGTCTACACCCACACGACCAAGTAAATAAGGTTCATCCGGCCAAAGCGTACTTTGGTTTATGAATGCCCATGATTCTGAGTTTGAAGAACTTGGTATCCCTGTAGCCATATGCCTGCCATTTCAATGTCTTGATCTTGTTATTCGTAGCTTCGATTGGGCCTGACGAGATCGGATGGTCGCAATAGGACAGAATGCCGAATCGGTGTGTTGCCAAAGTCCTAGCCATGACTTGCAATGGCCTGATTGTCCGAACAACCGGAATCACCTCTCATTGCTTAATAGCTCCAGCCTCGACTTCGTAAGTCATTTGTTGGTGTGGCGCTTTCGAAGTGATTTCTCCGAACCCTTTTTCAATCATCCCAAGTTCTCGAATGATGTAGGAAACATTCTGCAATATTTGCCTTATCTGATTACTAGAAAGGGGCATGGAAATATCTTCAACGCTACCCCTTATGCGCATAGCCTCTTCAAGGAGCTTCTCAATTGCTCTTTCGAAGGCGTTTTGCGTGTTCAGAGTCTTATTGACGAGGTCGTCGATGATTTGAATTGCCTGTTCGGCACTTGGATTTTCCATATTGTGATATGCCCTCCTATTCAGTTGTTTTGAATTTTCAAGCAAATTTCGCGCCTATATATATTCATTTTTATTAATAGATTGTGTTGATTTGTTTGTTTTATTTGCTATCAAAAATAATCTTGAACCGGATGAACCGTAAATAAGGGTGATTTTTTCTCACCTGTTTGAAACTTTTTCGCTTTCAAGCGCATCCTGAAATGCAGAAGTAATAAAAAAAGTGGAGAATAGCATGAAAGCCAACACGGCGACCTTGTATCGAAAGATCAGCCAGGGCCAAGCCCTTAGTGCCAAACTTTCGGCCATCTGCGATCAGGACGAACTGGCAACCGAGATTGTCCGGCTGGGTGAGCAGTTCGCCCTGCCAGTAACCGTGGAAGAAGTACGCTAATATCTTGAACCCAAGCAGAATTCTGAATTGAATGACGACGAACTTGAGATGGTGGTCGGAGGCAAGGGAGACAAGGACAAATTTATGCGAGGAACCGCAGGCAACGACAATATGGCTGGCGGTTCTGGTAACGACACGCTGGAGGGCTGCGATGGCAATGACACGCTGAGTGGTGCTTCCGGTAACGACGACATGTCTGGTGGCGGGGCGATGATACGATGTATGGCGGTTCTGGCAACGACACCATCATCAGCCACAACTATACCACCATCAGGCTTGAGGGCGTGACCATGTCGTATGAAGAGGTCATGGACTGCATACTGAAAGGATGATTTCTATCACCTCAGACTGCTGACAACCCCGCGCCTTTAGGCGGCGTAACAAGAGGTCAAAGCATGAACAAACCCCACTTTCAAAAAAAGTGGAGTTTGCAAGCAACCTGAAAATGACCGCATTCACATGCGGCCATTATTTTTTTTCTGGTTTGGCTATCCAGTCGTATACAAAATCGCCACAGGGAGTGAAAAAACACAAGCACTCATGAAGCGAACTGGCGACCTTCTGCCAGACACATCACGGCCTTTGCCCAAAAAAGTCTGGATCAATATGGCCGAACAGTGAAATAAATTTCACAAATCAATGAGATGAAGTGTCTCATCTCATTGATACATTGTGATGCTATTCAGCGATCTTGTTGACAGCCACCTGAAGGCGGGCAACACGGCGCTGGGCCTGACGCTGGTGGATAACCTTCTTGCGGGCAGCCTTGCCCAGAAGGGACGTAGCAGCCGTGAGGGCCTCCTGAGCCTTGGTAACATCTTTTGCCTCGACAGCATCACGAACAGCCTTGACGGTGTTCTTGATGCGGGTCTTGGAAATACGGTTGCGGGCGCGACGCTTCAAGCTCTGACGGTGCCTTTTCAAGGCGGACTTGTGATTAGCCAAGGTGAATTCTCCTGATCTTTTGTATCGTATTAAAACGGATTTTTCTTACTATTATTCCCAAAGGGAGTGCCTTTTATATGGACTATCCCTCTGATGTCAAGAAATTTATACCTGCAAAGCATTGAAATCTGCAAGACGACCAAGGCGGTCAACCAATGCCTTGAGCAAATTCAGCCTGTTCAAACGGATGCCCTGATCATCACACATGACCATGACATTGTCGAAAAAGGCATCGACCGAAGGTCTCAGTTCCCTGAGAAGGCCCAGCAATCCCGCAAAATCATCGTTCGCCCACAGGTCGTCGAAACGGGGAGCCATCTCATCGAGTCTGGTGCCGAAAGCAGTCTCATGCTCATCCTCAAACAATTCCGAATCATAGTTTCCCGTGAGGGGCTGTTCTGCTTCTCCGCCCTGCTTGCGGATGATATTGGCAGCACGCTTGAAGGTCAGCATGGCCTGCTCGAAATCATCCTCTTTGCTGAAAGCCCCAAGGGCCTCAAGGCGGGCCTTCAACGTGCGGATATCGTTAAAACCGGCACCGAGTGCAGCGTCAACGACACGGGTTTCAAACCCCTGACCGGAGAACAAGGCGCGAAGGCGTTGACCAAAGAAATCCATGAGTTTGGCATGGGTCTCACTCTGGTCAAGCTTCCACTTGACATCTGAATACCCATCCTGCGCCCAGGACAAAAGAGATTTGAGATCAATGTCCAGCTCATGTTCCATGATAATGCGCGAAATACCCAAGGCGCAGCGTCTCAAGGCATACGGGTCATTGGCACCGGTAGGCACCTTGCCCAGACCAAAACAACCGGCCATGGTATCGACCTTGTCGGCTATGGATACGAATGCACCGGCCAGACTTGACGGAACAGGTGAATCAGGGCCTGCGGGCAGATATTGCTCATAAATGCCCCGGGTCACAATGCCCCCTTTTCCGGCACGTCCGGCATATATGCCGCCCATCTTTCCCTGAAGGCTATCAAACTCGATAACCATCTCGGAAACAAGGTCAGCCTTTGCAAGACGCCCTGCCGTGGCGTATTTGACATATTCGCCGGGCAAAATCCCTTTGGACTCGCCAAGGGTTTCAGCCAGCTTTCCACAAAGTGCCTCGATACGACGAGATTTGTCGCCAACAGACCCAAGGGGACCGAGAAATACAACATTATCAAGCTTGTCCAGCCAAATATTGAAATCAACCTTGCAATCGGCTTCCCAGAAGAAACGAGCGTCCTCCAGACGAGCCTTGAGGACACGCTCCCACCCTTTCTTGACCAACGCCACATCAAGCGGCTCAATATTCAGGGTTGTGAGGAAATGAGGCATGAGCTTCCCGTCAGGTCCCTGAACACCGAAGCTCTTCTGGTGCGACTGCATGGATGTCAGCAGGACTTCGCGTGGCAACTCCAGATACAGCGTGTCGATATCGCCGATAAGCGGCTTGGGGAACTCGACAAGATTTGCGACTTCATCAAGCAATCCATTGCTCCAGACAATCTCGCCGCCAAGTTCTTTGGCGAGTCGATTGCCTTCGGCAACAATGATCTTCCTGCGCTCTTCAGGATCGATGACAATCTTGCAATCATCCTTGATGATGGAAAAATATTCAGAGGCTTTGTTCACCGTAAAAGGGCCGGCCCCCATGACTCGATGACCGCGTGTCTCACGACCAGTGGTCAGATTTTCAATGGAGAATTCGACCACGGTTTCGTCCAGCAAGGCCACAATCCAACGAATTGGGCGACCGAATGCTAAATCATATCCGCCCCAACGCATCCTCTTGGGGAATGAAAGGGAGTCTATGGACTTGAGACATATTTCAGGAAGGATATCAATGGTCTTGCCACCACCGATCACCTTCTTGGCAGCCAGATACTCTCCCTTGCCCGTATCCATCCTGAACAACGCATCCTCGCTGACTCCCTGGGTCTTGGCAAAGCCCTGACCCGCTTTGGTCAGATTGCCATCGTCATCATAGGCGATACGAGTCGGAGGTCCTGTAACGGTTTCCTCTTCCTGCCGCTGGGCATCGGCAAGATTGCTGACACAGGCGGTTATGCGGCGCGGAGTGGCGTAGGTTGCCACACCACCGTTCTCGACCATCGCCGCGCCAAGCAGCTTGGTAAACGTGGCTTTCAGCTCAGCCGCCAACTTCGGTACGAAGCGGGCAGGCATTTCCTCGGTTCCGATTTCCAGAATGAATTCGGCCATTGTACTACTCTTTCCTATCTAAAATTCGATTGAATTTTCATTATTTCCTGAGCATGGGATAACCCATCTCTTCGCGCTGATCCGCATACAACCGGGCGATTCTGGATGCCAGATTACGAACACGACCGATGTAAGTGGCGCGTTCTGTAATTGAAATGGCCCCGCGAGCATCCAGCATATTGAAAGAATGAGAACACTTGAGGCAGCAATCGTATGCGGGCCACGGCAATCCCTCTTCGCACAGATTCAGGCACTCGGCCTCGAATTTGTCAAAGAGATCAAACAACATATCAGCATTGGACAACTCAAAGTTATATTTGGACATCTCCACTTCATTTTGGTGGAAGACATGTCCATATGTAATCTCATCATTCCACATGAGATCGTAAACTGATTCTTTTTCCTGCAAATACATGGAGATGCGCTCAAGACCATAAGTGATTTCCACGGAAACCGGCTTGAGATCGATACCGCCAACCTGCTGAAAATAGGTGAACTGGGTCACTTCCATACCATTGAGCCAAACTTCCCAGCCAAGTCCCCAGGCACCCAGTGTCGGAGATTCCCAGTCGTCCTCGACAAAACGGATATCATGAGCTTTGGCATCAATACCGAGAGTAGCGAGACTCTCAAGGTACAATTCCTGAATATTGTCGGGAGACGGTTTCAGGATGACCTGAAACTGATAATAATGCTGCAAACGGTTCGGATTCTCACCATAGCGCCCATCAGTCGGACGACGGGACGGCTCCACATAAGCCGCTTTCCACGGCTCAGGACCAATGACCCGAAAAAAGGTGGAGGGATTGAAAGTTCCCGCTCCACATTCGATGTCCATGGGCTGCACAATGGCGCAACCCCGGTCGGCCCAAAATCCCTGCAATTTCAGTATAACATCCTGAAAATTCATCAATTACTCCAACTCATACCTTTTTATACATACCATTGTCCCAGGACAGACCCAGGTGATACGCAACGAACAACTCGACCAGTTGGCTGCTCTGTCGCCGGACTTCACGATCCATGACGACTTTGGCCCAATCTGCGGGCTGGCTGGACTGAATCCAATCAAGCGCACGAAGCACGCCGGTAGAAATCGGCCGAGCAAGTCCCTCTAACGGTTTCCCGCCCGAAAGACAAGTCTGACAGGCCACTTGCCCCTTTTCCACACCGAATTGATACCCACTTTGAACAGTCACGGATTTGCCACAAATTCCGCAGGAAAGAAAATCAGGCTTGTACCCCATTTCAAAGGCCAATTTGGCTCGGAACAGCCAAGGCACAAAATCGGAATTTCCGCCGCCTTTCTCAAGCATATAAAGAGTTTCCAATAACAACTCATAAGCAGGCCTGGCATCTGACGGGTCAATCTCAATGGCCTCGACAAACTTGATGCAATTGACAGCCAGACCGGTTTTGACGGGATCGGTACGAACTCCGGGAAAATTGTGCAGCAGAGAACCTTCGGCAAGTACGATATAGGTGCCGGTTTTGTTGGCTCCGAAAGTGAAAAGGACATGGCTGAGTGGATCAAGACACCCCACAAAGCGGCGACGGCTGCGACTTCCGCCAAAGGCAAAAGCATTGAAGATGCCACGTGTCGGCGTAAGGAGCTTAACCCAGCAGTCGGATTCCCGAAAACGCCCGACTTTCAACACAAGGGCTTTTTCGGTGGCATTCATAACTGTCTCTGCCTCCGTCAGCCAACCGGCTTACTCCGTGCCAAAACGAAGGGTCTGGATATTACCCTTGGCACTGTTGAGCGGGTAGGATTTACCATTGTAGAGAACGGATACACCAGCGGCATTGCCGATACGAATCCGGCGAGGATTGTTGAACATCAAGCGCAACGGCTCACCCTTTTTCAAGACAAAATCACGTGCCATTTCTGCTTCATCGCCCTTCCAGACACCAATCCAGCACCCTTTGTCTGTTGTTGCACGAATAATCAGCACATGGTCATATTTCTGTTTCTCCGGCTTTGCAGCCTGAGTCTTTACCACTTCCTTTTCAATCTTCTTGACTGGTTCCGCTTCAGGCTTTTGCGGTTCAACAACAGGTGCCACTGCTTCTGGAGCAGCCAACTGTTCAGTCGATTCACTTTCACCTGTTGTATCGTCTTCGCTTTCAGTTGTCTCAGGCGAAGCGGTTTTTTCTTCAGTCTCAGAAATGACTGGATCTGGTTCTGACTGCACAGTCTTTTCAACAACTTCTGCTGAAGCAGTGACTTCAACAGGCTGTTTTTTATCATTTTCATTAAAATAAACAATAAAAAATATTATGGCAATCAGAATAACCACACCAAAACCCAACGGCCACAAAGGTCTTTTTCCGGTCGCAGACGTATCGGTTTCCTGAAACATTTTCTCAGCCAGGGGAGAAACATCATATGCGACTTCATCAAGGCTCTGCCCTTCGGCCTGATACTCACGGTCGACAATCATGGATAATTCATCAGCATCCAGACCAAGAAACCGTGCATAGCTCTTGACAAATCCCTTGGTATACACGGAATGAGGCAAAGACGAACGGTCACCATCTTCAAGGGCTATAAGGTTGATCCGGCTAACCTTGGTGGCCTCCATGACCACATCGACACTGAGTCCTTTCTTTTCCCGCTCTCGTTGCAGAATCAGACCGAGTTCCTGAAAATTCATTGAGATACTCCATTTTCGGGCTCACCAAAGCCATCCATATAAATAATAACTGCACTCTGCTTCAATTTCTCAAAATACTCGGCAAAGTTCACTTCTCTTTTTTCCTGCATCAATCGGTCAAAAATAGCGTCCCTCACTTCTTCAAGTGGAACAATCCTGTCTTCAATCATCTTGACAGGAGAGAGCAAGGCTTCTTTACCCTGAACACTAAGAGGCTCACTGACTCCACCAATACCCACTCCGACAAGGGCCTCTCTCCAGTCATCTGCAAGATCACCCCATGTCACCTCGCCGATGGAGCCGCCCTGCTCCTTACCGGGACCAACGCTATATTTTTCAGCGGCCTGGGCAAAAGTATATTCCCCATCATCAATACGCTTTTTTATCTCAACAGCCGAGATATCCGACGGCAAAAGGATAATGGCAAGATCGACCATCTTATCAAGCACATAGTCTTCCCGCCTTTCTTCATAATTTTTTTGTATTTCCGTATCCGTCACCAGAACTTTGCTATGAACCATATAGCCAAGAAGTTCCTGTTTTTGAAACATCTTCGTCAACATCCCACGAAATTCTTCCAGAGTAAGCCCGTCTCTCTTGAGCATTTCATCAAATTCTTCATCGGACAAATTTCGCTGTTCTTTGACGCCCTTTATTTCCTTATCAATGGTCTCTTCTGAAATAACAATCCCGTATCTTATAATTTCCTGTTCCAAAAGCGCGTCACTTACCATCTGTTCCAATGTCTGCTTTCGCAACTTTTCAATCTGTTTTTTTTCAGTCTCACTCAATTGCCGCCCCTTGACCTTGGCCAAAATCGGCTTCATTTTTCCATTCAAATCATATTGAGTAATAATATTATCATTTATTTTCACCAAGATACGATCATACACAACGTCCTCCGCACGCACGGAGGAAATAGGCATCAACAAGATGGCTCCAACAAGCAAGTACAAAAATCTCACCACGTATATGCTCCTTATCCCTGCACAGGGATTCAATACTTCATCATTTTTTGATGAATCCTAATCTCTTTATGCGCACTATGCAACGAGTGCGCCAAGTCAGCCCTCGGTGGAATTCTGACTATTCTCATCAGGACCGGATTCTTCCAACTCAACACCTGTGATGATTTCAGCAGGCTCTTCTTCAGGTTTTTCGTCATCGGACAGCAAACGCTCACTGACAGATATTTTGGCAAAAGAAATACTCTCAGCCAGCCACACTTCAAAGGCATCATGAAGTTTCTTTTCAAGCAAGGCTTCTTCCACGAGCGGATATGCCTGTGCAGGTTCAAGGACCTTTGCCAGACTTCGCTCCAGCAAAACCAACACTTCAAACCCGAATCGATCAGTCAAAACATCACTCGACTGACCCGGTTCAAGCCCGGTAACAGCATTGCGCCATGCAGCCGAAAGCCGCCCTTCCCGAACAATGACCTCTCTTGTTTCAACTTCGCCAAATGCCGTTACCAGATTCACCCGATCCTGTTCGGCCAGAAATTTTCCCACGGCTTTTTCCACCAGTTCACGGCTTGGCCCTCGAACAACAAGAATCCTCATACTTTCAGGAAGATAGAAGTCAGAAATATGGTCGCGATAGTATTTTTCAGCTTCCTTATAATCAATTTTGATCTGTGGCCTTAAAACCTGATGATAAAATTTCTTCATGGCCAGATGGTATTTCAGCTGCTTCCGCCATGACTTGAGATCAATGTATTCCTCGACAAGCACTTGCTCGAAGGCGCCTTCGGGATAATCAGCGCGAACGGCCTCTTCGGCTTTGAGCATTTCTTGTTTCGTCACGGCCTGATCCTGCCGTACCAATTCCTGAACAACCAGCTCCTGCACGATAAGGTCGCTCAGAATATCTCCATACTCACTTTTCAATTTTTCCACACTTGGAACATAGGTGCCAGCGCCATCCGCCTGAAACAGATCGTGCTGAAATTCCAATTGGGATAAAAGGATGGGTTCACCATTGACACGTGCAACAATACCGATGTCATCGGAATCATTGGCACACCCCAACAAAGTCACCAGAAGCAGACATATAAGGATTTTGCGAAACATATTTACTCTTTGGTTATGAGGCCTCTGCTGGCACTTTCTTCGCACCAAGCAGCTCCTCAAGTTCGACAGAAACATCTTCAAGAGCCTGACGCATCGAATCGGCTTTGCCATACCTGATTTCAAGCTTGGCCGGGGGCAATATCTTTGCCCGATCACTTCGCTCGTCAACCCACCGAATCAATAGTTCAGGACTGACCGCTATTGCATTGTCTGCCCATGTAACAACAATTCTGCCCGGATACAATTCCGCTCGGGTTGCCTGCATTTGAGCCAGAGTCTGTTTCAAACGAAGCACACCGAAAAAGGTCTCAAGTTCTTCAGGCAAATGCCCAAAGCGATCCTTGATCTCCGCCTCGAACTCACGCAAGGACATTTCATCCTTGGCAGATGATAACGCCTTGTAATATCGAAGCCTTTCCTTGGCATCCGGGATATATCCTCCCGGAATATGCGCCTCGAAAACAAAATTAAGCTCTGGATCGCTGGCCCTTGTATCGGTTTCTCCCCTGATACGCCGGACCTCTTCCTCAAGCATCTCCAAAAAGAGTTCAAGACCGACCTTGGCCATCTGCCCGGACTGAGATTCACCAAGGATATTGCCAGCTCCACGAAGCCTGAGATCTTCCATTGCAACCTTGAATCCTGCTCCCAGATAATCCATGTCAAGAATGATACGCAAGCGTTTGCGTACAATTTCTGAAATATCGTCGATGGATGGAACCACGAAATATGCATATGCCTGCCGTTCGCTACGCCCAACACGCCCCCGCAACTGGTATAATTGACCAAGTCCGAAAAGCTGCGCCTGGTCCACAATCAGGGTGTTGGCATTGGGGAAATCAAGACCTGATTCCACAATGGCAGTGCAGACAAGAACATCGAGTTCGCCATGCCAAAACCCGCGCATGGCTTCTTCAAGCTTTTTCTCGTTCATCTGACCGTGAGCCATGCCAACCTTGGCATCAGGGACTAAACTGCGCACAAAGTCCGCCACTTGGGACAGCCCGTTGACTCTGTTATAGACCCAGTAAACCTGACCGCCTCGATCAAGCTCACGTCGCAAAACAGCTTTGAGGCTTATGGCGTCCCTTTCGGTTATGGCTGTTTCAACCGGCTTACGGTCCACTGGCGGAGTTTCGATGATCGAGAGCGCCCGTATTCCGGACAGGGAAAGCTGCAATGTCCTTGGTATCGGCGTGGCAGTCAGTGTCAGAACATCGATATTCTGCCTGAAATGTTTCAATTTTTCTTTGTGCTTGACGCCAAAACGTTGTTCCTCATCAAGGATCAGAAGACCAAGATTCGGCAATTCAACGTCTTTGGAAAGGATACGGTGGGTCCCGATAAGTATATCAATCTCACCCCGCGCCGCAGCTTCGAGAATCGTCTTTTGCCGTTTGGGTGAAACAAAGCGGCTGAGCATACCGATACGTACGGGAAAACCTTCCATACGCTTGGTAAAAGTCTGATAATGCTGCTCTGCCAAAATAGTGGTCGGACATAAAAGAGCGGTCTGAAGCCCTTCAAGTGCGGCCCGAAAAGCGGCCCGAAGAGCAACCTCGGTTTTGCCAAATCCCACATCGCCACAAACCAGCCGGTCCATGGGTTCGGACTTTTCCATGTCCCTGAAAACATCATTGACCGCTTTGTCCTGATCGGGAGTTTCCTCAAAACCGAAAGTTGCCTCGAATTCGGAATACATGTCGTCCAATGGCCCGTAGCTGAACCCCTTGGCAACCTTGCGAAATGCATACATTTCAACAAGATCATAGGCAATTTTTTCAATGGCCTTGCGCACTTTGGCCGTGGTTTTGCCCCAGCGCGTACCCCCCAGCTTGTCAAGTGACGGCCCCTTTGCCCCGTCCGGTCCCTTGAACTGCTGGACAAGATTGAGTCGGTCAACAGGCAGATAGAGCTTGTCTTCACCGGAAAAGAATAAAAGCAGGTAATCATTGGCTGCATCCCCAATATTCATATGATGCAGGCCACCAAACTGGGCCAATCCATAATCCCTGTGAACCAGCAAATCACCTTCGGAGATGTCTTCATACTTTTCAAGGCCTTTAAAGGCCTTATCCCGCCCGGTATGCACCCTGGCGGCTTGGGGCTGAAGGACCTCTTCACCAAGAATCCGGGTCTGGTTCCAGCCAAGTTCCATTCCCTTTCGCAGCGGTGAAACCAAAGCGTAAATACCGCTTCCCGACGGCGAAAACTCCAGGCTCATGGGAAGATTTTCCTGCTCAGCCAAAGTCAGAAATTTAGTGCGGGACCGTTCGGAACGAAAGCTGAGAATAGTCTGATACCCGGACCTGTTCCATTCTTTCAACCCGGTCATGAGAGCGGACCATGGACGCCTTGAAGCCTCCGGCTGCCAAAAAATATCAATAAAATCACTGTATGGAGTTTCGCTCAGGTCAACGCCTTTTTTATCTCCACCAATGGTCAGATCCTCAAAAACCATCTGTCTGGCATTATGCCAGGCTTTCCTGGCACCCTCGTGAGAACGACAGAAAAAACGTTGGGGCCACCGGATTCCCTTCACCCGCCTCTCTTCTTCGAGGTAATCCCGCCAGGCCTGATCCTGATCCTCAAGCCGTGCTCTCAACACACCACCGGATGAAAGCAGAAAAAGTGCATTTCCGGGAAGGTACGACTCCAAACCCACAGGATTCGCATAGTACATCCCCGGCCAGACAAAACCGTCATTGGCTTCGAGCCGGTCGGTCAGATCATGCTCTTCCGTTGCGGACATCTCCCCGGTGGTCCGTAACCGTTTCCAGACTTCCCGGGCCTGACAAGCATAATTCTCCGTCGTGATCCCAGGGGATACCGGCAAGAGGACGACTTCATTCAGATCCGCCTTTGAACGCTGGGTCGCGGGATCAAACAGCCGTATTTCTTCAAGGATATCGCCAAAAAATTCAAACCTGAGTGGCAGGTCATACCCCGGAGCATGGATATCCAGAATGTCGCCGCGCATGGCCATATCGCCCGGACCTGAAACGAGCTTGCGCCGCACGTATCCCCAGGAAACCAATTGTTCGAGCAAAATGTCCGGGGACATATCCTCGCCCTTGGTCAGAGAAACCCAATTCTCACGCAAAACCGATTCGTCAGGCCAATGAGGCAACAGGTTGTCCACAGTCATGAGAACGCCGCACGGCTTCTTTCCGTAGGTCAGGGCGTACAAGGCGGCCCAACGCTCGCTCCAGCTCTGTGATTCTGGTTTTCGCGGGTGATACGGGGGAATGAAAATCCACTCCCGTTCCCACAACGGCGCATGCTCATGGGCTGCTTTCTTGGCAGTAAACAAGGTTAGCAGCGCCCGCATTTCCTTGAACTCAGCGGCTCCGGGCACAACGATGACAGCGCTGTTGCCTTTTGACAACAGAGAGCTGGCAACAAATGCCTGGGTTCCTGGACCGCTCTTGAAAATACGAACGGTATCAGTTGCACCCTTTATGAAATCGGATATGCCCCGTGGAAATGTTGATGACATGAATTATGAACCATTATGATTTCGATCAATGAAACGACTGAAAAATAGAAAAACCGCCTTCTCCCTATCGGGAGTGAGGCGGCTTGTCACCAATAAAGTATAGACGCTAGGTTCCGCTTATGGCCTTTAAATCTTCGTTGTCGAAAAGTGAATCAAGATCAAGGAGAATAAGCAGACGGTCGTCAAGTTTGCCGACACCATCTATATAGTTGGAATCCAGACCGGCAACGGTAGGCGGCGGAGGCTGCACCGAACTGGCTGGAATACGCAAAACTTCCGCAACGGAATCAACGACAAAACCGACAATGAGCGTTTCATTTTCGATAACGATCATGCGAGTATTTTTATCGTGCTCTTTTGACTCAAGGCCAAACCGGCTGCGCATGTCAACAATGGGAATGACCTTGCCACGCAGATTGATGACACCTTCAATGAATTCGGGAGCACGAGGAATATTCGTAATTTCCATGGTACGAATAATTTCCTGCACCTGAAGGATATTTACACCAAATTCTTCTTCGCCAATGCTGAAGGTCACGAGTTGGATCAACTTCTGTTCACCCTCGGATTCTTCACTATTGGTTACGCCTTCAACTTCAACGTTCATAAATACCTCGTCGTGAATGACTCGATCATAAGAAAAATTTACACAATTTTTAATGTATTCAATCTGTCAACAGCAACCATTTTTGTCAATTAAAATATCCAGACACATGGAATGGTTGAAAAGGAACTCAAGACA
>JAFLJW010000166.1 GCA_022712815.1 Pseudodesulfovibrio sp.
AGGGAATAATGATCTTCAGCATATTTGTGCAGCCGCAGGCCGTCGCCGTGCACATCATAAAGAGTATAACACAATTCTCACGGGCAACAGCGCCCTGGAATTAAAAGAACAGATCAAGATTCAATTGTCTTCCAACCACAAGTTGAACAAACCCGTATCAGACAAAGCCGTGTTTGTTTTTTCAGGGCAGGGCCCCCAGTGGTATGCAATGGGACGCCAGTTATATAAAACCGAAAAGGTCTTTAGAGACACCATCCACGAAGCCCATGAGGCATTGCAGAACATCGGGGCCTGGCATCTTCTGGATGAATTTCTTGCCAAAGAAGAGCTATCCAAAATATCACGAACCTCCTATGCCCAGCCCCTCATCACTGCATTGCAGATTGGTCTGGACAGGTTCTGGAGATCAAGAGGTGTTACCCCCGGTGCTGTTGTCGGCCACAGTATCGGCGAAGTAGCGGCCTGTGTCAGTGCGGGATGTTTTGATCTTAAAGAGGGAATGCGGGTGATTTATCATAGGGGCAGAACCATGGACCGGGCTTCCAGTAAAGGCGCCATGCTGGCGGCCGGTATTTCAGAAGAAAATGCGCACACACTTGCACAGCCCTATGGAGATGCAGTTTCCCTGGCGGCTGTGAACGGACCCACATCCGTGACATTTGCCGGACAAAGGGAAGAGCTTGAAAAAATTGAAGATATTTTAAATGAGAATGAAAAATTCAACCGGTTTTTAAATGTAGAATATGCCTTTCACAGCGCTTTCATGGACCCGATTCAGGATGACTTATTGGACAGCTTAAAAAATATTGAGTGCAAAGAGCCCCAAATCCCCCTCTGGTCTACTGTTATGGGTAAAAAAGTTACCAGCGCCAGCCACACAGCAGATTACTGGTGGCAGAATGTAAGGCAGACCGTCCTGTTCGGACCGGCAATTGAAGATATTCTTTCGTCTCACAGGCTTTTTCTTGAGATTTCTCCCCATCCTGTGCTGGCAGCTTCTATTAAACAATGTTTAAAAGTAAAAAAGACCCCGGGCAGATGTGTCCAGTCTTTAAACCGAGACACCGATGATAACAAGGCCATGGGCACAGGGCTTAATGACCTTGTCCAGGCAGGATACCCCATTGACTGGGAAACCGTTTACCCGGTCAAAACTGTTCCCCACAAGGATTTTCCTCCCTACCACTGGCAAAAAAAAGAATACTGGGAAGAAAGCCATATCAATGCCCAGAACCGGCTTGCGAAAATAGATGATACACTTTTAGGCCGGCGGTTTGATTTTTTTGACACCCCCACCTGGGTGAATCAGTTAGACCTGAAGGTTCAGTCGTTTCTTTCCGATCACAAAGTTAAAACCCATATTTTTTTCCCGGCTGCCGGTTATATTGATATTTTTTGTGCTGCGGCATCCCTGTGCGTGGGCGAATTCTTTGAACTGGAAGATTTTTCAATTTTATCCTCCATTGTTTTGAATACGGCTGATGTTAAAAATATCAGAACCCAATTTGACCCATTGACGCACCAATTGACCCTGAAAGTTTCTGGAAACCAGGATAAAAGGACCTGGGACGTATGTGCCACTGCAAAAGCATATCCGGTCGGCAAGGCTGAACCGTCACTTATGGATCTGGAAGCATTTAAACAAAACAGCACATTCAAAGATGACAAGGAGAAATTCTATCAAAGGGCCGGTGAAGCAGGACTCAATTACGGACCGCATTTCAGGACGGCTGAATGCAACTGGAGCCGGGGCGATGAGATATTGGGGTATACGTCTCTGCCCAAAGAAGATGCAACCCTGTTTGACAATACCTATATCTCTCCCACCATTTTAGACGGTGTTTTCCAGTTAATTGCGCTGGAACAGGACAAGAAAGACTATGGTCCAGGATTATATCTGCCCGTGGGATGTGACAAACTGATGCTTCAAAAAACCGCTGGCCAGAGTCTTTATCCCTTGATCAATGTGATTGAGCACACCCCGGAGCAGATCCGGGTGGATATTAATCTGTATGATAAAAAGGGAGATCATCTCGGGTATATCCGAAATTTTATCTGCAAGGCAGTAGAAAACCGCAGGAGTGCCTCAAAACTCTGGCAAAAGCAGGTTTTATATGAATATTGGACACCCAGACCACTGGACTGGGCAAGGGCACCGGCCGCCATAGGCAGCCTTACTGAAACGGCGCTGGAAAATATATATCAGGCCGAAAAAAAAGAGACGGCCCGTAATATGAAAAACCGTGTCCTGGTAAAATCGGCTTTTTTTGAGACTCCCGATAAGATGATGCATCGCTTTTTTATTGATGCGATTTATGCTCTGAACAAATCCTATAAGATAGGCGACCCCATTGACCTTAGGTCTCTTGTAAAAGACAGTGGAATTCCAAAAAGGCTTGAAAAATATGCCGGAAGGCTGTTCAAACACCTTACAAACGCGGGATATGCAAAAAAAAACCTGGAAGGCCAATACTGCCTGACCCCTAAAACAAATGAGCTTGGAAATATCGAAACCTGTATGGCGATGTGTATCCGGAATAATCCCGAAACTATTTATGACATTAATTTTGCGTATGAACGGGGGCACAATCTAACAGGTTTGTTTAAGGGCACCTATGATCCCCTGGCATTGCTGGTTGGAAAGGACCGGGCAGACTATGCCAGATATTTTTATATGCATTCATCAGCTTTCCATGGGAACAACCAGCTGGTCATGGCCATTATCAGAGAGATGATTGCCAGTGTACCCCCCGGGATTCCTTTCAGAATACTGGAAATCGGATCGGGCATGGGCGGAATGACCGCCAACATCCTTGATTTGCTTAAAGGTACTTTATGTGAATTCTACTATACCGACATTGCTCCCGTCCTGGTGAAACAGGGTGAAAAACAATTTTCCGACTTTGACTTTATTACTTACAAGGTCCTTGATATTGAACAGGATCCCGGGGATCAGGGGTTTGAACCGGCAACCTTTGATTTGGTTACCTGCCTGGATGTCCTTCATGCGGTTAAGGACATCGACATTGCCCTGACACAGGTAAAAAAACTTTTAAAAACAGATGGAAAGTTTGTTCTATCTGATATTAGCGGCAAACCATTACTTGTGGATTTTTTATTCGGCCCCATTGACGGATGGTGGCGGTTTGATGATGCTTACCGGAAAGACTCTCCACTCCTGGACAGACAGCAATGGGAGGGTGCGTTAAAAAACAACGGCTTCACTGATATTAAAGCCGTGTCTGACTGCGACGGGATGGTGCACATGAATTTTATCGCCACAAATAAGGGTGATGAAAATAAAAGAGATGAAAAAAAAGACGACACCAAAACCCAATCGACACGAATATCAAAAGAAACCGGGTGGATCTATATCGGAGATGAAACAATTTGTAATACCGTTTGCGATACCAGGGAATTTGCCACCCAATACCGACTGGATGACATGGCTGCCGGGATTAACTATGACGGCGTTAAAGCTGTGGTATACGGCGGAGCCCTCACAATTATCGGTCTGCCCAGGGATGAAGCCGATCAATTGCAGGTGACAGACCTCTTATTCACCCATATCGGACAGATCCTTACCGACTCCGTCAAAAGCGGCCCCCCTCTTCGTATGTTTGTACTGACGTCAGGCGCCTTTACCATACCTTACGACAATGCCCCCATCAATGTTCTTCACTCGGCAATGGAAGGCCTGGTCCAGGTTCTGCACAATGAAAATTGTGTCCTGTCCATAAAACTCATTGACCTGGATCCCTGCATCCCATTTTTGGACCAGGTACCCTTAGTCATTGAGGAAATTGAAAATGAATCCGACAAAGAAGATGTGGTGGCACTCCGGCAGGGAAGACGATTTATAAAACGATGCGACACCATTTCAAGGCCCCG
>JAFLJW010000459.1 GCA_022712815.1 Pseudodesulfovibrio sp.
CTCATTTAGCAATTATTATCTTCCTGGTCAAGATTAATTTTCAAACGATCCCCGGTATCGACCTCCTCGGATCTTTTCTTTTATCCGGAAACAAGCTATAGTTTTATCCTTATAAATTTGCGGAGAATAGATCATGGACACGAAAGATAAACGATATAAGGCTTACCTTGCTATCCTGGGCGAGGAGCTTGTTCCGGCCATGGGGTGTACAGAACCCATTGCCATTGCCTATGCAGCAGCCAAAGCAAGACAAACCCTAGGTCACCTGCCGGACAAGGTTAAGATCCAGGCCAGTGACAACATTATCAAAAATGTCAAAAGCGTGGTGGTTCCCAATACCGGAAATCTCAGGGGAATAGAGGCGTCTGCGGTGGCCGGAATAGTCGCCGGGGATGCGGACAAGGTGCTGGAGGTGATCTCCTGTGTGGATGACCAGGGGCGAAAAGAGATAAAAGCCTTTCTTGAAAACAAGAAGATTCAAGTCGAAAAATCACACAGCGAGTTGACCTTTGATTTGGTTGTGACGGTTTTTAGCGGAGAATCCAAGGCATCTGTCCAGATTTCCCACTACCACACCAATATCGTATTGATCACAAAGAACAACAATATCCTTTATCAAAATCAGGAATGTGAGGAAATTAAACCCGCAAGCCTTACCGATCGGTCCATGATGAATGTAAAAGATATTCTTGAGTTTGCCGAAATTCTGGAAATTTCCGAAGTCAAGGATCTGCTGGAGCAGCAAATTGAATATAATACCCGGATTGCAGTCGAAGGCCTTAAAGGGGATTGGGGGGCAAACATCGGTTCTGTGCTCCTTGACACCTGGGGGGATGACATAAAAATCCGGGCAAAAGCCATGGCTGCGGCAGGATCAGATGCCAGGATGAGCGGGTGCAGCCTTCCGGTGGTCATTGTTTCAGGCAGCGGGAACCAGGGACTGACGACATCTGTTCCCGTGATCGAATATGCAAAGGAATTAGGGGTTGCCCAGGACACCTTGTACAGAGCCCTAGTGGTGTCCAACCTTATTACCATCCATCAAAAAACAGGGATTGGGCGGCTATCCGCCTATTGCGGTGCTGTCAGTGCCGGTGTTGGTGCCGGGGCAGGCATCACCTGGCTCCATGGCGGCCGGTTCAAGGAGGTTGCCCACACCATCGTCAATGCCCTTGCAACGATTTCCGGAATCGTCTGTGACGGGGCCAAACCCTCCTGCGCGGCAAAAATAGCCATGGCGGTTGAGGCCGGAATGCTGGGGTTTTATATGTACCAAAAAGGACAGCAGTTTTACGGCGGGGATGGCATCGTAAAAAAAGGGGTGGAAAACACCATCGCCAACATCGGCCGCCTGGGCCGTGAGGGGATGCGGGAGACAGACAAGGAGATCATCCGGATGATGATAGGGGACGATTAGGCAGCCTTTATTAATGGCACTTTGTTCATGACAATTTAATCCCACCCATACACCGGACTATTCCGGAAAAAAGCGAGAGACATTATTTTTCAGTTGACAATGCAACTGAATCCGCTTATTTTCAGTTGCATTGTCAACTGAATCAGTTTTATGATAAAGGGGAATCTATGTTTAAAGAATTTGCATCACAATCCGTTGGGCGGCGGATCAATCTTTTGTTCCGACTGTCCATGATGCATCTTAGAAATGAGGCGAAAAAAATAGGGATCGGGTCTGGCGATTACACCATTTTGTTCATGCTGTACATCCAGGATGGGATGAGCCAGGATGAATTATCCAAACTGATGCGGGTGGACAAGTCCTATATTGCCCGGACAGTGGCAAACATGGAAAAAAAAGGCATGGTGATCCGAAAACCAGACCCCCATGAACATCGAATCAAACGGGTGTATCTGGGCAAAAATGCCCGGGAAGCGGAACCTGCTTTTTTTGATCTGGCAAAAAAATGGCATGATAATCTAATCAAGGATATCCCCTCCGATAACCTTATTGTGACCCTGAACGGATTGGACCAAATGATGAAAAATGCCGAAACCGCCCTAGGTCTCGAAGAGATGACCACCAAATTGAATAGGAAATCCATATGAAACACCTGAAAAAACTTGTGATCCTCATCCCCGTGATCATCGGGGTGATGCTGCTCATCGTCATGAAAACCAACAAGAAACCGCCAGTTCGCCTGGAAAACCGGGAACGGGTCCAGGCGGTCCGGGTGATTGCCCTGGAAAAAACAAGTGTCATTCCCAGAACTATCGGGTATGGATATGTTGGCCCAGACCGGACCTGGCAGGCTATCCCCGAAGCCAGCGGCCAGGTGGTCTTTATGGAGCCTACACTCAAAAAAGGGGCCTTTATCCACAAGGGCGACCTTTTGCTGAAACTTGATACAAGGGCCTTCGGCCTGGCAGAATCCAAAGGGGTGGCCGAGGTGATGAATATAGACGCCCGGCTCAAGGAGCTGGAACAGTCTAAAATAAACACAGAACATCTGCTGGTAATTGAGAAAAAGGCTTTGACCATTGCCTCCCAGGAAGTTACCCGAAAACGCAAACTCTATGAAAAACAATTTATCTCCTCTTCGGACATGGAAAAGGAAGAAACCAATTTTTTGGCCCGACAGACTGCTGTAAACAATCTTGAAAACAAATTAAGGCTGATTCCCACCCAGAAAAAAGCCTTGCTGGCCCAGAAGAGATCCGGGGAATCCGCGGTGGCGGAACGGCGGCTGGATGTCTCCAAGACAGAAATAAGAGCCCCCTTCAACGGCCGGATCTCCCGGGTAAATATTGAACAATTCCAGTTTGCCCCGGCCGGCACCGTTATGATAGAGGCCGAAAGCATTGACCGGGCAGAGATTCCTCTCCAGCTCACCCCCCAGGAATTCATTAAGTTATTGCCCAGAAATTTCAGCAAATCCCTAGGACAGGTGCCGGATATAGAAACCATCCGAAAGGCCATCGGCATTTCTGCCCGGGTCAAACTTCCCCTGGGGAAAGATAAGATCATCGAGTGGGAAGGACATTTTTCCAGAACAGGAGATGCCATGGACACTGCCACCGGAACCCTGACATTTTTTGTGACCGTGGACAACCCCTATGGAAACATTATCCCGGGCAAACGCCCCCCCCTGACCACCAATATGTATGTGGGGGTTGAATTGTCCGGTCAGCCCCTGGCACAACGGTTTGTCATTCCCAGAAGTGCTGTCCATGGCACCAACCTGTATATCTGCACCCCAGAAAATCGTCTAAAAATACAACCCGTGACCGTGGAATTTTCCATGGAAGATCTTGCAATTTTGATAAACGGAGTGAAGGAAGGGGAACGCATCGTGCTCACAGATCTGGTCCCGGCTGTTGCAGGGATGAAACTGCTGCCGAAAATAGATCATGAAAAAGCCGTGTATCTCAAACGCCAGGCCGCAGGGGAGAAAATCTGATATGAACGCATTCAAGGCAATGGTCTCCTATCTGGCTGGCCATCCCACGGCGGCAAATCTTCTCATGGTGCTTTTTTTAGCCCTGGGTGCCATATCTGTCGGGGATCTGAAACGGGAAACCTTTCCTGATTTCAGTGTAAATGCCATTGAAATCACGATCTCCTACCCCGGAGCAACAGCCCAAGACGTGGAGTCCTCCATCTGCCGTAGGATCGAAGATGCCATTGACAGTGTCAGCCACATTGCCGAGGTCAAAAGCACGGCAATGGAAAACCGTGCCAGGGTGGTGGTGGAAATGGTGGATAATGGAGATATTATTCAGTTTTTAAATGACATTAAAACCGAGGTGGAAGCCATCAGCGATTTCCCCGATTCCGTGGAAGATGTCATTGTTAAACGGATCAACCGGACAGACC
>JAFLJW010000272.1 GCA_022712815.1 Pseudodesulfovibrio sp.
CAGAATAAGGACGGTCTTGCCATTCAGGTCGCCCCATTCCTGATACAGGGTAAAGCTGTCGAGCAAGGCCTGGGTGGGGTGGGCGTGGCGCCCGTCACCCGCGTTGATGACAGAGCATTCCAGACGATTTGCCAAAAAACGAGCCGCACCGCTGCACCAGTGGCGGATGACGATGGCATCCGGGGCCATGGCCTGCAATGTAAGCGCGGTGTCCTTCATGGTCTCGCCCTTGATCAGGCTGGATGAGCTTTTCGCCAAGGAAAAAGTGTCGGCAGAGAGCCGCTTGCCTGCCACGTCAAAGCTCGTCTTGGTCCGCGTGCTCGGCTCGGCAAAAAACAGCACCACACTCCTGCCGCGCAGGGTCGGGACCTTCTTGACCGGCCTCTCGTTGAGTTCCTGAAACCGCCCAGCCGTCTCAAAGATCGCCATGACCTCGGACTCGGACAGTTGCGAAACGTCGAGCAAATCCTTGTGTAGCCACTTCATATTTCACGCCTCCAGAGACTAGGAAAAAAGCTCTGTAACCTTTTCGGGAACCGTCGAGAAAACAGCCTGTTTCCCCGGCTCCAAAGTACCAAATTTATCGCTTACGCCCATTATTCTTGCCGGATTGCGAGTTATCATGGCGAGCAAGGTGTCAAGGGTCAGCTCACCGGTAAAATTCTCTTTGAGATAAAGGGCTTCGTTAAAAAGATCGAGGTCGTGATTCGATGCCAGCGAGTCGGTGCCGAGACAGAGATTCACGCCCGAGGCCAGCCATTTCTCCCACGGAGCGCGCCCCACACCGATGAACTCATTGGAGCGCGGACAGAGGCAGACCGATGCACCGGATTGGCGCACGATTTCAATTTCCGCATCCGAGACCTTGACGCAATGCACGGCCAGAGTCGTCTCGTCGAGCAGGCCGAGTCTGGCTGCCTGCTGCACAGGATGGATGCCGGGAGGCTCGTAATCGAGAAGGCGACCTCTGGAGCGGAGTATTTCAAGAAACGGGCTTTTGCCCTTCGTCAGAATGGAGACCTCTTCGTCGTGTTCCGCCAAATGTATGGAAAAGGGCAAAGCTCGCGCCGAAGCCTCTTTCTTTGCGGCTTGCAACACGTCCCGGTGACAGGTGTACAGGCTATGTCCTGCCACGGACATGATGCCGTTTCCGTATTCCCCGGCGGGTATGAATGTCTTTTTCGGAAGGGCCTCACCAAGGGCTTCAACGAAAACCACAAAAGAAAGACCGGAAGCTTCAAGCACTCCGGCCATGTGTTTTGCAAAACGGGTGGCTATATCCCCGACCATGACGGTCCCGGTTCGTTTCATCTCGTCAATGGCACAGGCCAGTTCGCCATCGTCGAGATCAAAGATCGGCTGCTTCATCAAATCCTCCACCCAGACGACAAACCCCTGACCGGGAATGCACTTGCCGCGCAGGTGCGCAAGCTCAAGGTGGGAGTGGGCGTTGATGAGGCCGGGAGCGATGATGACATCACCAAGGTCGGTGACAGTGCCGGAAAACGAGGGCGCAAGGTCGCTGTAGGTGCCGACCTCTCGGATTATCCCCTGACTGACAATGATGGCCGCATCAATAATGACCGGCGCATCCGGGATCATGGTCGCGGCTTTGGCCGCACGAAATAATTCAGTCATTCGCTGCGTTTCTAATCCCCCGACAAAGGCCGTTTATAGTGGTGTCGTGTCCGCGGACGGACTGAGGTTAGGAAGTACCGCGTTTTCGTGTTGGGGTAAAGGAAAATCACCCCATGCAAACCATCTCAGCCCAGAACAAACTCAGCCACATCACCAAAACGGACTGATTGTTCCGACAAACCTATCTCAAAATATTGGGAGGCTAGTTCACGACCATGTCCGTAGAATTCTCCTGAATACCTGCGGGGTGCGCTCAAGCTGGCGGGAACGCGGCCCAATTCAGCGACCTGCTGCCGGACTATTTCAAATAACGCTGTGCCACGTACTGACTGTCCCAGAGCCGGGTGCCACGGACCGGCCAATATATTCTCCTCAAGGGTCCCTTCCGGGGCCAGACCGAGTCGGATGACACGCACGTTTTTATCCCACAAAACCGGCAGGGCTGCGGCCAGTTCCTCTCTGGCGCGGTCAAGGGACCATGACTCATATTCGCCACGCTCCCACATGGTGGCGAGCGGAGTGCCACGAACCACAATACAGGGATAGAGCCGGGCTGTTTCCGGCTCCATATCGGCAGCAATACGAACATCTTCGGCAAAAATACCGGGTCGATCACCGGGCAGGCCGGGGAGAAGCTGGACACCGAGGCCGAGGCCGGCGTTCTTGACCAACTCGCAAGCACGGCGAGCGGTATCGCCAGCGTAGCCGCGCCCGGATCGGCGCAGGGCTGCATCATCAAAGGACTGGATGCCGAGTTCAACCATATCAAGCCCCTGAGCACGGAGCATGGACAGGCCTGAATCGTCCACGCAATCGGGCCGGGTGGAGCAACGCACATGCATGACCAGTCCGCGCTCGCGGAAACGCATGGCAAGGCCGAGGAACTTCTCCGGCCACGGGGATGGCAGGGCCGTGAACGTGCCGCCGTAAAAGGCTAGTTCATACGGCCCCCGGCCACGGGCAAGGGCCTGATCAAGCTCTTGTTCCAAGGTCTGAAAAATGATTTCAAGATCGACCTCGTCCTGGCCCGTCTGCTTGTCCTGAGCGCAAAAAACGCACCGATAGGGACACCCGGCAAAGGGCAGGAACACTGGCCAGACACGGGTGGCGTGCGGCAGCGGTTCGGGATGAGTAAAAGTGATCCGATCAGACATTGCAGCCTTAGCTCTTCTTCATCCAATTCCAGGCGTGCTGAAGAGTTTCAATTATATCAGTGTACTTTGGCTCCCACCCGAGCAACTCCCCGGCCATGGTCCGGTTGGCTACCAGCCGGGGCGGATCGCCTTCACGGCGGGTGCCGAGCTTTGGCTCAATGGCGGCTCC
>JAFLJW010000167.1 GCA_022712815.1 Pseudodesulfovibrio sp.
ATTTGATCCAATATTCCTTCAACCCGCCGGAAACAGAAGAATCAAAGTCAAATGATTCCTTTTGTCTGTATCTGCTTGAGTCATCAAGCGCAACGGTTTTTTTATCTTTTTGATGATGGATTGGGGTTTATACAGAGCTTTACTTTTCAGGTTTTTGTTAATGGCGCTATTCCGCTTGAGGGGGGCTGGGAATTTTATTGGCATCAGTTGCTTGCCCCTGATGCTTTTGCGAATAATAATTTTGAGAATAAAAAACAGACCCATAAAAAAATTATCCTGCCTGTTCCGTCCCTTTGGGCTGACCAGAAAAAAAACCACCCGGAAATGGCTGCCCACGGATTTGCTACCTACAGACTTATTCTTCATAATGTGCCGTATCAAACACCCTTAAGCTTAAGGGTTAACAGTAAAATGGGGCGTATAAGATTTGGGTAAACGGTTCTCCTATCTATGAAAAAGGAGCCGTGGACGTCCACAGGACAGCTCAAACAGCAGCCAAACCTGAATCCGTACTCATTGCGCTTAAAGGTTCGCAAACGGTTCATTCCGGTGATATCGAACTTGTTGTTCAGGCGGCCAAGTATATGTTTCTCAACTGTGGCACCGATTTTTCCTTTTTCATCGGGCCCAGTGAATTGCTGAAAAAGCAGTTGGAAAGGGAGCATCAGTTCCTGATTTTTGCAGTTACTCCTGCTGGGCATGGGGTGTTATCATCTGGTTTTCTATCTTTTCCGAAAACAGGAAAAGGCGCTGCTCTATTTTAGCATCAATTGCTTGTTATTAGCCTTGTCACCATTATCAAAGCCGTTACATCCGGCCGGGAGTCTGCCATTTTGATCCTGTCCGGCACTTTGTTCATGGCGCTGGGCGCCAGCAATGATATTTTAATTGGCATGGGAATCATAAAGAATGTCCCACTTGCGTCAGCCGGAATGCTTATTTTTGTATGTTTTCAGGCAGTCAGCCTTGCTGCTCGGTTTGCTGCATCCTTCACTGTGGCAGAGAACCTTGGGGTGCAACTCAAAGAAAAAAATATTGCCTTGTCCCGTATGGATTCTTTAAAGGACGAATTCATCGCCAACACCACCCATGAATTGTGCACACCTTTATCGGGGATTATTGGTATTGCCGAATCCATGATGGCAGGGGCCACGGGAAAACTTCCCTTCCGGGCGGTCCAGAATTTGGACATGATGGCGGCAAGCGGCAAGCGGCAAGCGGCAAGTGGCAAGCGGCAGACGGCTCAACGGTTTAGTGAAAAATATCCTTGATTTTTCCCGTTTGAAAACCCGGGATATTCACCTCAATTCAAGCCCCGTTGATATCAGGGGTATCGTGGAGATTTCCCTAAAACTTTTGATGCCTTTGGCACAGGCCAAAGATTTGGTACTGGTCAACAATATCAGGGGGGGGGCTGCCCCTTGTTCAGGCAGACGATAACAGGCTTCATCAGATTCTGTTCAACCTGATCGGCAATGCCCTCAAGTATACCCGAAAAGGACAGGTTGCGGTGTCGGCAACCGTCACAGGTATCCATATAGAAATTTCGATCCGTGACACGGGTATCGGGATACCCATGGAAAGCCATGACAAGGTGTTCCTCCGATTTGAGCAGGCCCATGCCAAGTCTTCAGAGAAGTTTGAAGGCACTGGGCTTGGCCTGTCCATAACCAAACACCTGGTGGAGCTGCACAAAGAGACCATCGGGTTTAAGTCCGAAAGAGAAAGCGGAACCACTTTTTTCTTTACCCTGCCCCTGGCAAGTAAAGGGCAGGTCGCATCAGAACCTTCTACCCCCATCGACTCACCGCTGTCCAGAGAACTTACGATCCAGTTTCCCACAACCGTTCCCGAACCGGTCCAGCCTCGGGTGGCAACAAAGGGTAAGGGATCAATGATTCTGGTGGTGGATGACGATCCCATTAATCTCCAGGTGGCGGTGAACCACCTGGCCACGCAGGGGTATAAGGTATTGACTGCCCAGAGCGGAGAACAGGCCCTCAAAATGATGCCAGCCGGCAATAAACCGGATTTGGTTCTTATAGACATCATGATGCCGCAAATGGATGGATACGAGGTCTGCAAAACCCTGAGGGAAACCCATTCCATGTCGGCTTTACCTGTGATCATGCTCACGGCCAGAAACCAGATCCAGGACATGATCAAGGGATTTGACACGGGTGCCAACGATTACCTGACCAAACCATTTTCACGTGAGGAACTTTTGGCAAGAGTTCACACCCAGCTCAAGCTCAAACGGGCCTATAAAGTTCTCAAGGAAAATTCACGGTTGAAAAAGGAGATCGAGCGCAGAAAAATAACGGAACTTGATCTGAAGATGATGCAGCAACGGCTGGCCCGGATCCTGAACTCTCTGGATGAGGCCATCATTGCCGTGAACGAGTGCTTTGAAATCTGTTTTTCCAATACCCGTTGCCATGTAATGATCGGATATGACAGCAACGAATTGCTGGGTCAGCCCGCAGCCAAACTGTTCGGCATGCTGGCCAGCAAACAAGGCCGGGAAACGGCCCAATTTTTCAATGGGGCGCAAAGCCCGATGGAGATCCGGCACAAGGACGGTTCTTTTAAACCCTTTCACGTGGTAGTCACCTCGCTAGAAATTGAAAACGAAACATTACAAGTCCTGGTCATCCAGCAGGAAGCCAAGAATTCTTTGGTGCCGTTACCATCCCATGAGAAAACGCCCGGCCTTGCCGTGATAAAAGAGATTAACCTGAACCAGCAGCACATGGAACGGCTTGAAAATACTTTGTCGACCAATATATCTTTGCCAACTACCGGAACAGGGGGCAACGGAAAGATCCTGCTCCCGGAAAACCGCGATATCTTTTCAGGCAATCGTGTTGAATTGGAGCAGAAACAAAACCTGCAGGGGGTAAAGGCCATGACCCTTGCACTGGAACTGTGGCGCCATGAGACCGGTACGACGAAAATCGATCTTGCAGATCAGTCCGGGATCTGGAAGGTTTACATGAACAGGGACGGATACGAGCGAACCCAGACTCTTGACAAGTATTTTTCCATCAAAAAATTTCCCAAATTTCCGCGGTGGTCCAAGGTTTACATGACTATAGATTTCGTGCTTCTGTCCTGTTCCGGGGCATCCGACCGGAAGAATGTCCTTGAAACCGCATATACCCGCTTGAAAAATCTGGCACTTGTCTTTGGATAGCAGTCTTTCCGACATAAAGTGCGTCAATCTTTTCTTGTTTTTATTCTAAAAAACACGCCTTGCCTTTTGTTGTGTGTGAAAAATTTATTTTTTACACAGAATCAAAAGTCCTTTATCCACAGGCTATTACAGTTTTTTTAACTTTTTTTAACACGGATTATACTTGAATTTCAGGTTGGTTTATTGGTAATTGCGAATCAACAATTTAAGTATAAAGTTCAGTACAGAAATGCCAATGGGTAACATTGAGTATACAGCCCGGCAAATAATTACGACTAAAAGAGGAAATATTTTAGATGGCTTTAACAAGAACACAAATTTCACAATTGTATGTTGCATTACTTGGAAGAGCATCCGAGGGTAATGGAAATACCTTTTGGATGACAAATCAATTAGACATGACCGCAACGGCGAATTGTATGCTGGGTGTTGAGACAGTTAAAACCTATTTTGGATCTGCATTAACGGACAATCAAGCATTCATTGAGCATCTCTATATGAACGCCTTCAACAAAACCTATGCCCAGGATAAAGCAGGAGTTGACTATTGGGTTGTCGCGCTGGAAGGCGGAAAATCACAAGGTGAAATTGTTCATGCGTTTATTGTAGCCGCACAACATGCTTCAAATGCAGGCCCAGCCCAGGATCTGTTTAACAACAAGGTTGCAGTATCTGACTATACGGCTTCCAAAATTGCCACCGGTACTAATCGTGAAATGTTTGAAGATTTTTTGAATGGGGTTACAGATAAAACCGCAACTGTTACTGCTGCAAAAGCCATCATTGATTTAGAAGCGGATGTTATAACCGGTGTATTAACAGACGGTTACATAAAGGATGCCACTATTTTTGCCGATGCCAACGGTGACGGTGTATGGAATGAAGGTGAAGCCAAAACCACAACCGATGCCCAGGGTAACTTCACCCTGGAGGGCGGCTCAGGATCACTGGTTGCCACAGGCGGAACCGATATTTCAACAGGACTGGCCTTTGAAGGGACGTTTACCGCTCCTTCAGGATCAACAACCGTCTCTCCCCTTTCATCTCTGGTGAACCAGGTGATGAAGGGGTCCGGAAAAACAGAAGCCCAGGCCTCAGCACTGGTTGCAAAAGCACTGGGGCTAAGCAATACCATAGACTTGCTTACCTTTGACCCCATTGCCGCAGCCAGCGCAACGAATGCAACCCCAGCCGAAAAAGCCGTAGCCATGGCAACCCAGGCCGCAGCTGTGCAGGTGGCCAACATGATGAGCCAGGCCGCAGCCATGCTGGATGGTGCGGGCGTAACAACAGAAGAGAGCGGTGCCGTTTATGCCGCAGCCGCATTGGCTGATATGATGATCACAGCCGCGGCAACATCGGCCCCTGTTGTGGACCTCACATCCCCGGCAATGGTTGAAATTTTTTTAAAGACATCAGCAACAATGGCCGGTGCCACGGATTCCCAGGCCACGGCGGTGAATGCTGTTTTATCAGATATTGCCACTGCCATTGCCAACATCAACACCAGCAATTCTCGCTGAACATTATTCATGAAAGAAGATCATATTTTTGGTGTCATTTTAATTCGCAGAGCAGGCTTAGATCATATCAATCAAATATTTATTTCGGAAAAATGGGAAAATGTGACCTTCAATAATTGGAA
>JAFLJW010000274.1 GCA_022712815.1 Pseudodesulfovibrio sp.
TGCCTCGCCAGCCCGGGCTGCCTCAATGGCGGCATTCAAGGCAAGAAGATTTGTCTGATCTGCTATGTCATTGATTACACCGATTATTCGACCGATATTACCCGCCTGAGAATCCAGCTCTCCGACCTCATGCTCAAGCTGTCCAGCCGACAGTGCGACCTTATCAATGGCGCTGACGGCTTTGGAAACCATGGATACGCCTTCGCTTGCTGATTCATGAGCTTGATCAGCGGCTTCGCTTGTGGCCGTGGCATTCTGGGCCACCTCGATAACCGTTGCAGTCATCTCTTCCATGGCCGTGGCAACCAAGCTTGTCTGGTTGCGCTGCTTCTGCGCCCCCTCAGCCTGATCATCTGCCGAAGCTGACAAGAGTTCAGTGGCAGAGGCCACATGTTCTGCCAACCCACTGACCTGCTCACTGGCATGGACCATCCGTACACGCTGCTCTTCAACTTCGCGCTGCTGCTCCACCTGTTTCGACATCTCGACAAATGAACTGACAACACCCACAACTTTATTATTTTTGCCATACACCGGATTGACAAAAAGATGGACAGGAACGATACGGCCATCCCACAATTCAAGATCTACATTGTCCTCAATGGCCATCTTGTCCTTGAGCGCCCTCTCAGTGACCGACACACCTTCTTTGTTATAAAAGGCCTGACTGACCGTTAAACCACGTATCTGAGTCATGGATTTATTCAATAATTCAAGCATGGACTTGGTAGCCAAAACGATGCGCCCACTGTCATCGCAGAGGAAAGCAGGATTGCCGAGTCCCTTGAAAGCATTCTCATATCTGCCAGCTTGCTGCTGACTTTCGGTCATGACCGTGGCAATGGAAGAGATGGCACCACCCAGCCTGCCGGTATTGACCGCAGCCAAAACCATTTCCAGATCACCGGTTTCGGCCAAAGCATCCAGAGCTTCACACAGACGAGTTTCAGACCGAAAGGATATTATGACGGCAATGGCTGTGACCAGCAGAGCAAACACTGCACCGACTCCGTAAGCCATCCATCCCTCTGCATAGGTGGAAACACCGAAGATCCCACACAGCACAACCCCAAAAACCAACATTTTAATAACAGAACCGGCAAGCATTCGTATAACTCCCATTTGAAAAAACGATACAAGGCCTTGTATTTGTCAAAAAACATGGATTACCACACGATTAGTACGCGCTATCCGATGGAAATGCAATTAGTGAGAAAAGAAATGACAGGAAAAATAACGCCGCTAACAAAATATCAGCAACACGTGAAAGCTAATTACCGATACGTTTTCTCAAAAGCCTGACTGCACGATGCTGCCGGTATCGTCGAATAATGAACAGCGAGAGAAAATAGGTCAGGATCGTAGCTGGAATACCAAAGGCAAGCCCACCGGTAAACATGACCATGAAGACCTCCCACCCGGATTCGATCAATTGTTCCATTTTCAGATTGTTGGGGTCAAAGGCAACATTGTTGAATGGCATCACAGCCTTACCGACCAAAAACAGAAAATAATAAAAAGGAACCATGGTTAAGGCATTGGAATAACAAGTCGCAAGCCAGGCTGCCAGCTTGTTGACTCGCAAGACAAACGCAAGGGCGATAACAACCACGGATTGAAACGGCATGATAGGCAAGGCACCTATAAACATGCCCAGAGCCAAGGCTGCTGCCAAGTTTTTGGGCGACGAATTCTGACGCATCAGACGAAGACACCAGTACTTCACCCAACGCTTGCTGCCTTTCCACCAGTCAGCTCTCTTTTTTGCCGGTTCCTGTGGAGGGATATGGCGGCGAAGATCAGTCAAACTCTACTCCATCACGTCGAAGCGGGAAAACTTCATGATGAAACCGGCCCGGCCCTGCGTGGCAGACCGAAGGTCGGTTGAAAATCCGAAAAGCCTGCTCAACGGAGCAAGTCCCTGAACCACTTTCTGACCTGCGCGGTCGACCATATTCTCGATCTTGGCTCCCTTGGCACCGAGCAGCCCAACGACTTCGCCGACAAACTCCTCTGGTACGCCGATCTCAATCCACATGATCGGTTCCATAAGTTTGGAGCCAGCTTCACCAAGGGCCTGCTTGAGTGCCATGGCAGAGGCCATGCGATAGCCGACAGGACTGGACTCGCCATCCTTTCGTTCCATGCCAAGTACCCGGACATGGATATCCTGTACGGGATACCCTTTGACCACGCCGCTCTGCAAACTGTCGGAGATGCCATCCTCAACAGCCTCCAGCCACGCCTCCGGCCATCCCTCACCATCAAATTCAAAAGAAACTTCGCACCCTTTGCCACGCTCCAGAGGCGCAACAGAAAGCCGGACACCACCAAAATGAACAACTTCACCGAGTTCACGGTTGAATTCACCCTTGCCCACCGCTTTGGAGGTCACGGTTTCCTGATAGACAACCTGCGGCTTGCCCGCCCGCGGTTCCAGCTTGTACTCGCGCTTGAGACGTTCAAGAACGACTTCCAGATGAAGTTCGCCCATGCCGGACAAAATCACCTGATCGGTGTCCTCGTCCCTCTTGAGGTCCAAAGTGGGATCTTCAAGCAGGTATTTTTCAAGAACTTCATCAAGCTTGTCCCCTTCCTCGGAGTTGCGCGGCTCAATTGCCAGAGAAATTACTGGCTTGTAATCCGCGATCTGCTCAAGGAGTATGGGAGAGCTTTTTTCCGCCAGCGTATCGCCGGTCCGGGCAAACTTCATCCCTGCGGCTGCGACCATATCCCCGGCAAAAGCCGTGTCGATCTTCTCCCTACGCCCGGCATGGAGTCTGAAAAGTCGGGCCACCCGTTCCGGCTTGTCCTGAGTGACATTAAAAACAGTATCGCCAGCACTCATGCTGCCGGAATAGAGGCGCATCATGGCCAGCTTGCGCCCCTCATCCATGGTCACTTTGAACACAAGGGCCGACAAAGGCTCCTTGTGGGAAACTTTAAATGATTTTTCAACCTTGGTGGCAGGATCAACCCCAACGGCAACCGGTACATCAAGAGGACTGGGCAGAAAATCACACACCGCCTCCAAAACAGGTTGGACGCCTATATTTTTCAAGGCTGATCCAACAAGAACCGGAACGATCTTTCGGGCAAGGGTCGCCTTTCTCAGGGCAGCCCGAATCTTTGCCACAGGCACCTCTTCACCGGACAGGTAAAGATCGAGAATTTCTTCATCCTCGTCAGCCGCAGTCTCAATAACTTTTTCGCGCCACGGCCCAAGGCGATCCGTTTCTTCATCCGTCAGATCAAACAGGGAAAAGTCAGTGCCTTTGGTCTCCTGATCAAAGACCAGCCGCTTCATTCCGATGAGATCAAAGACACCCCGGAACTCCTGCCCTTCTCCGTCAGGGTACATAATGGCAAGGGGGTTGGCTCCGAGCTTCTTCACGATGGAATCCAGAACTATCTCGAAATCAGCACCCAACCGATCCATTTTATTAACAAATATAATCTTGGGAACGTGATACGATTCACTCTGTCGCCAGACTGTTTCAGACTGTGGTTCAACTCCGCTCACACCGCAAAAAACGCCAACAGCACCATCAAGCACTCGCAGGGAACGCTCCACTTCAATGGTAAAATCAACGTGTCCCGGCGTGTCGATGATATTGATCATGCACGGGTCCCATTGGCAGGAAGTCACAGCCGAAGTAATGGTGATGCCACGCTCCTGCTCTTCCGGCATATAGTCCATGGTTGCAGTACCGTCATGGACTTCTCCGAGACGATGAATTTTGCCGGAATAATAAAGAATGCGCTCGGTAAGAGTCGTCTTGCCAGCATCAATGTGCGCAATGATACCGATATTGCGAAGGTTTCCGAGAACCTTCGCCGAGGGGGCATGGGTTTTGATCACGATCAGGCTCCGATGGTCCAGGCGGTACGATGAAATTGGAAATGTTCAGGATGCAAATCAGGCCAGACCCAGCACCCTTCCTGACCGGGTCCAAGGACCAGTTTCGCTCTTTTCAGGGCGTGGTGAACCCTCTGACCAGAAAGGTAGGCGACATCCATGATGGCATCAAGATACTCATCAAAATCATCGCCTTCATAAGAAAAATTGTCAGCAGGAATGAAAGGTTTTGCACCGAAAAGGCTGAAAACAATATCCGGGTGCATAAACGCCAGAGCTTCAAGGTCAAAGGTCTTCTCATCGTCCATCCAGATCACGGCGGCCCGGCTGAAACGGGGGCGCCAAAACGAAATTCGTGACGCTGACTGAAGTTCGCTGAACTTGATGACTGCGGCCTTGGGGCCAAGCACGACGACTGCACCCGATGTACCGGAATCACGAAGCTCATTAAAAAGGCGTCTCGCCTGAACATCCGTCATATCCACAACAAATTCCTGTCCGGCAAGTTCAAGCCCGGTGAGTACGGCATCGCGCCACGGAGCAGAATTACCCACTCGCACAGCCAGAACATTTTTCACTCCCCCAGCCAAAGCCGGGACGAGCGCGGCCAGCAAACGAGCCGGGGACTGAATACTTTCATCAAATAAAACCACTGCAAAATCAACTGGATCAAAGGTGTACTTTGTATCAAACCCGCCACTCCAGCGAAGAGAAATCTCACCACCAACGTCTTTTCGGGGACCGTACCAGTCATACAAGCGGGCGATGGCCGTCTTCATCCAGGCCCGGCTGTCGTCCAAAGAATTCTGGTATGCACGAGCGAAAAGAGCATCGTCAGGGATGAATTCATTAATCCAGTCGGGAAAGGCAAATGGTTCTTTTGTCATACGAAAAAAGCGGCCTACGGACCGCTCGGTAAGTTTTCTACAACCACTTTCTAATCCAACGCTTCCAACTGCCCTGAATACGCTGACGTTCCTCTTCGGACAAAGACTTCTGGTATTCAAAATAGGAATATTCGGCACGCTTTCTGGCGTAATCACGCAGGTCTGGAATGTCGGAAAAATTCTCGACAACAAACTGATAGCGATGCCATGCAGGCCCGAACTGATCCGTACGCCAGAAGAAATCCGCCACATAAACCTCATGCTCAGCAAGGATTCTGCGACTTTTGATAATCAAATCCCTGGCAGGTTCAGCATACTCGGAATTGGGAAATGTTTCCTCCAGCCGATAGAAATATTCCAATCCCTCTTTTATATTCTCCTGCCGTCGGTCAATGGACCTGAACAAATTGATGTTCGCATTTCCGATTTGATAAAGGACGTATGGAATTTCTTCGTTACTCGGATGCAGGGCCTCGAATTCCTTATAGGCATCAAGGGCCAGCATATATTTCGCATCAAGGAAATAGGCATCACCAAGAGCCACTTCCCCTTTGAGGGCAAACGGGCTGAACGGGAACCGATCCTTGAGTTTCGAGAAATATTCCTGGGCATCCCCATATTCCTTTTCGCCCATGGCATCCATACCGGCCTCATACAGCTCTTGAGCCGTATCTTCCGCCGGAGGCAGGAAATAAGCATCAATCCAGGCACAACCAGAAACGATCAAAAGGGCAAAGAGCAGGACAGGAACAACTGCGCGACGCATAGAAACTCCTAAATGCTCATCTGTTCAAGATAGGAGAAAGCAGCGGTGGCTGCCGTCGCTCCATCACCAACAGCAGAGGCTACCTGACGGCACATCTTTGCACGAATATCGCCGGCAGCAAAAATACCCGGAATATTTGTACGCATTTCCACGTCAGTCTCAATTCC
>JAFLJW010000193.1 GCA_022712815.1 Pseudodesulfovibrio sp.
ACACTAGGGGGGGCAAAAAAGACAAGGGGGGGTGCTCTTGTCCTTTGCATCACAGGCTGATACATTCATCCGATAATGCATACCAACGATTGCAAACGATTGGGGCTGATTTTTGTCATTGCCCTGGTCGTCATCATATCCGCTTCAGGCGCGCTTGCGCAGACCTTGAACCTTACGGCACCTTCCCTTGCCAACGTATCTGGTGCGCTCACGGCCCGTTTTGGCATTCTCGTGGAAGAAATGCCCATTCTCAAGGGCGAATTGGAAGATGGGGTCGAGCTGGTGCTCAAGTGCGAAGTGGAACTGTACAAGGACAACGAGTATTGGCTCGATCAGGGGGTTTCCGTCGCCTCTTTCAAGAGCGTGCTGAAGTTTGACGCGCTGACCAGAACTTTTACAATGACTCTGCCGGACCGCAGCACTCCATTGCGAAACAGTGACCTTGGACAACTTATCAAGGAGGGGTGGGGAACCATCGAGACGAGCCTTGGTTCATGGAGCATGCTTGAGCGGGGGCAGAAATACAGCCTCAAGCTGAACACGACCATGAACTAAGAGGGCACCCCCGAGGGTCTTTCGCGGTATATCTATTTCTGGTCCTGGGACGCCGGGGCAGACAATGCTTTCCAACTCGACTTCACATACTAGCATAGTATCAATAGTGATAGCATCATGACACCTGATCCAATCCGTATAAGCTCATCCACCCGCAGGGACAAGAAGCGGCGCAAGCGGGAATATATCATTGCCGTTGTCTTCCTGGTGGTTATCGTCGTGTTGGCCTGGGCCGAGCTCAAGTATCTGAGCGGCGATTATTACCTCGTCCTCAATCTTCTCATTCTCAATGTAGTCTTCCTGCTGGCCATGATTTTCTACGTGGCAAGAAACGCGGTCCGGCTGATGTTGGAACGCCGTCGCAAGGTGCTTGGTTCCAAGCTCAGGACTCGGCTGGTCGTTGCGTTCATCTCACTTTCACTTATTCCCACCGCACTGATCTATCTGGTTTCGGTCAAGTTTGTGCAGACCTCGGTGGACTACTGGTTCAAGGGGCAGGTGGAAGAATCCATGGAGCAGGCTCTCGAACTGGGGCGTGCCTTCTACGGATCGGCTCAGGACCGCCTGGAACGACGCGGGAACAACATGCTCGCCGAGATCGTGAAGAACGAATATGCCTGGGGCGGCAAGGCAATGGACAGCTACCTGAACAAGAAATTCGGCGAATACGACCTGAGTCTGGTTGGCGTCATCAACCCCGAAGGCAACGAGCAGAATACGCACGCCTCTGCCCAGTGGAGTCAGGCCTGGCCTGAAATCAAGGAAACCATCGACTGGCAGAGCCTGAAGGCTGACCCTCGTTCATGGACCACGATCATTCCCAAGCCCGGCAGCGATCTGGTGCTCGGTGTCATTCCGGTCGATGAAGGGCGAAGCGGTTACCTCGTTATCGGTGAAACCGTGGGACAGGGGCTTTTGCACCGGCTCGATCAAATCGTGCGCGGTCTGGATGAATACAAGAAGCTAAAGAGCCGAAAATATCCATGGAAAATGAATCTTTACCTGACCCTTGGGGTTATGGCCATGCTCATTATTCTCGGTGCCATTTGGTTCGGGTTCCGGCTTGCCAAGGAGCTGTCCGCGCCGGTCCAGGCGTTGGCCGCCGGTACCGAACGAATCGCGCGAGGTGATCTTTCCGTGCGTCTTGAGGACCAATCCGACGATGAGTTGGGGTTCCTCGTGCAGTCGTTCAACCGCATGGCCGAGGATCTGGAACAGAGCCAGATGTCGGTGCAACAGGCCAACGAGAGACTGGGCCAGCAGAATCAGGAGCTTGAACGGCGCGGTCAGTACATCGAGGCCGTGCTCAACAACATCACGTCCGGTGTTATTTCCATGGATTTCGAGGGCCGGATCGGAACGGTCAATACTGCTGCCGAGGATATTCTTGGTGTTCCGGGGGCAATGCTCATCGGCAAGGTGCCGCACCATCTCCTGTCGGGTGACTTTGCGGACATGATGAAAGAGGCTCTGGCCCAGCTTTCCTCCAATCCCGGCACCCTGTGGCAACGCCAACTGGATTTGCCGGTGGGAGACAAAACCATCAAGATGCTCGTCAACGTGGTTTCACTCAAGAACGTCGGTGGCCGCGAGACCGGTTACGTGGCCGTGTTCGAGGACATCACCGAACTTGAGAAGATTCAGCGACTGGCCGCATGGCGCGAGGTCGCCCGCCGCATCGCCCACGAGATCAAGAATCCGCTCACGCCGATCAAGCTTTCGGCCCAGCGGCTGCAACGCAAGTACGGCAGCAACATAGGTGAACCGGTCTTTGATGATTGCACCGAGCTTATCGTCAAGCAGGTGGAGCGACTTCAGAACATGGTCACCGAGTTTTCGACCTATGCCAAACTGCCTGAAGTACAGCCCAGGCCGAACTTTCTGGCCTCGCTTCTGGAAGAAGTCACCGGCATGTTCGAGAACACCCATCGCAAGATCGACTGGGAGCTTTCATTCATCACACCCATCGAGGAATTCCCCTTTGATTTCGAGGCTATCCGCAAGGTTCTCATCAACCTGCTCACCAACGCAGCCGAGGCCCTCAAGGATGCGGAGGATGCACATGTCTCCATCAAGGTCGCCCACGACAAGGGCGCGGGGCTGGTCTCTGTCACCGTGGCCGACAATGGCCCGGGCCTGCCCAAGGATTCCTCGCGCATGTTCGAGCCGTACTACACCGAAAAGAAAGGCGGCACCGGTCTGGGCCTGACCATTGTCCGCTCCATCGTGACCGACCACCGTGGTCAGGTACGCGTCAAGCCCAACTCCCCCAACGGCACGGTCTTCATCATCGAGCTGCCGGACTCTTAATCTGGGGCCGGGAATCCAAATTACATTTTCCGATAGCCCCCTCCAAGCAGTATAACGCTTGATGTGTCACCCCTGGCGTTATGCTGTCAGCCCATGATTAAGTCGTTCAGGACCGGTGGGACAGATAAGGTGTTTAATCGTGAGCATTCACGATTAATTCCGAATCAACTGGCCAGAACCGCTTACAAGAAACTGGTGCAAATCGACTCCGCACAGGATTTGAGGGATTTGAAGGTACCACCGGTAAATCGGGCAGGACAGCACAGCATTAGAATAAATGATAAGTACCGAATTTGTTTTACTTGGAAAAATGATCATGCTTACCGAGTGGAAATAACGGATTGCCATAACTAGGGAGAAAGTATGGCAGATTTTAACCCAGTTCATCCCGGCGAGCTTTTGCTGGAAGAATTTCTGAAGCCACTTGGGTTGAGTCGCAACAGGCTTGCAACGGCTCTTTGCATCCCGTCCCAGCGTATTGGACAAATAGTGAAAGGGCGGCGATCAATTACGGTTGATACCGCCATGCGTTTGGTCCGGTTTTTCGGGACAACACCACAATTTTGGCTGAATCTTCAGCAGCGGTATGACCTTGAAATTGCACAGGACGATGAGCTCGCCACTCGCGTTGAGAGAGAAGTCAGAACCTGTGAGGAACTTCATATTTGCATTTGAT
This sequence comes from Pseudodesulfovibrio sp., assembly GCA_022712815.1. GTDB lineage: Bacteria > Desulfobacterota > Desulfovibrionia > Desulfovibrionales > Desulfovibrionaceae > Pseudodesulfovibrio. Next base: position 3,542 of record JAFLJW010000193.1, read on the forward strand.
CGAATAACCGCTTCAGTGGCAGGAAAAGCGGTTGATCCGCGAAAATTACGGTCCCGATGGATATCCATCGGGGCCGATTGTATGCAACAGGAGTTACGAGAGTGTGAATCGCAACGCCTTAATCGTTAAGGGCCTCGTAGACTTTGCCCACCATCTTTTCGCTGGGGGTCAGGACCTTGTCGCCCGGTGTCCACTTGGCGGGGCAGGCGTCTGCCGGGTGATTTTTCAGGTAATTGTTGGCTTCCATCTTGCGAACCAGCTCGTCACCATTACGGCCAACATTGTAGTAGTTGACCTCGGAGGAGACCAGGACACCTTCGTGGTTGATGATAAAGGTGCCACGCAGGGCGAGACCGGTATCGTAATCCCAGACATCGAAGAAGCGGGAGACCTCGCCGGTCGGGTCGGCGGCCATCTGGAATTTGACGTCAGCCATCATGCGTTCGTCGGTCTTCCATGCCAGGTGGGTGAACTTGGTGTCCGTGGACACGGAGATCACTTCGGCACCGAGCTTGGTCAGTTCGGCATGCCTGGTGGCCAGGTCTGCCAGCTCGGTGGGGCAGACAAAGGTGAAGTCAGCCGGGTAGAAGAAAAGGATTACCCATTTGCCAGTCTTGCGCAGTGCGCCGAGATCGACTTCGCCGAATCCGCCCTCGATGGGATCAAAGGTTTCCATGGTAAAAGGAGGAACTTTCTGTCCTACCTTGGCAAATTCCGGCAACATTTCTTCGTCATGATCATGTTCGTGGCTCATAATTTTCTCCGTATCTTGAAAGAGTTATTTATTTGTTAGGAATGATTCTCACTTTCAACAGTTCTAAGCATGGTTTCCGTGCTCGTCAAGCTGTTTTTGCTCCCTCTCTTCGCTTTTAAGCTGAGGCGAGGTAGTGTATACCTTGAAGTCCGTTCGGGTCGATTGGTATTATTCTTTACACCCGGCGTCCATGACGTACATCATAAAAGAGAGAAAATATATGAGCCACGGTTTCACCAAAATAAATGAAATGGAAATCAGGGAAATGGGGTCTATCGCCCATGTCTACCGGCATGACAAGACCGGAGCGCGAGTCCTGTCCATCGTCAACGACGACGAAAACAAGGTCTTTGGAATTTCCTTTCGCACCCCGCCAGAAGATTCCACCGGCGTGGCGCATATTCTGGAGCATTCCGTGCTCTGCGGGTCTGAAAAATACCCCATCAAAGAGCCGTTCGTGGAGTTGCTCAAAGGCTCGCTCCAGACTTTTCTAAACGCCCTGACCTTCCCGGACAAGACCTGCTATCCCGTGGCCTCGGCCAACGCGCAGGATTTCTATAACCTGATAGATGTCTACCTCGATGCCGTGTTCTATCCCCGCCTGACAGAGAACACCCTCAAGCAGGAGGGGTGGCATTTCGAGATGGACGGGCCGGACAAGCCCATGACCTACAAGGGCGTGGTCTATAATGAAATGAAAGGGGCGTATTCCTCGCCTGAGTCCATGCTCTACGATTACTCCCAGCAGTCGATCTTCCCGGACAACACCTATGGCATAGATTCCGGCGGCGACCCGGCAATCATCCCGGACCTGACTTTCGATCAGTTCATGGCCTTCCACCGCGACCACTATCATCCGTCCAATGGCTACGCCTATTTCTACGGTGACGACGACCCGGAAAAGCGGCTGGAACTCCTTGACGCAGTCTTCTCGAAGTTCGACAAAATCGATGTTTCAAAAACCCGCGTCCCCCTGCAAGAGCGGTTCACCGAAGCCCGGACAGTGCGCGAGAGTTATCCCGCCTCCCAGCGGCTGGACAAGGGCATGTTCACGGTCAACTGGCTGCTGGCCGAGACCTGTGATCCCAACCTGAATCTCGCCCTGCACATCCTTGAGCACATCCTCATCGGCCTGCCGTCCTCGCCGCTCAAGAAGGCTCCCATGGATTCCGGACTGGGTGCCGATCTCGCTGGCGTGGGGCTTGAGGCAGACATGCGCCAGATGTTTTTCTCCATCGGTCTCAACGGGATGCATCCGTCCAATGCCATCAAGGCCGAATCCATCATCTTTCACACCATCAAGGAGTTGATCGAGAAAGGAATCGATGCCAGGGATATCGAGGCAGCAATCAACTCCACGGAATTTTCCCTGCGCGAGAACAACACCGGCTCCTAACCGCGCGGGCTTTCCCTCATGTTTCAGGCCCTCTCTTCCTGGCTTTATGACGACGATGAAACCGAAGGTGATCCGCTCGCACTGCTCCCCTTCGAGGCTCCGCTAAACAACATCAAGAGCTGGCTCGCCAATGGCGACAAAATTTTCGAGGAGCTGCTGGCCCGGCTCTTTCTGCACAATTCGCATCGGACCACCGTATTGCTGGAGCCTGATCACAAGCTCGCCATGCAAGTCACCAAAAAGGAAACGGGCCGTCTCAAGAAATTGAAAGCGGACATGTCCGAAGCCGAGATAACGGCGGTCATCGAGGATGCCAAAGAACTATCCCGCCTTCAGGGCGCACCGGATACCGAGGAAGCCCTCGCCACAATCCCGCGCCTGTCCGTCTCCGACCTGCCAAGGGATAATAGGCCCATCCCCACGGAAATACGCGAAACCAGCGGCAGGCCATTGCTCTTTCACGATCTGTCCACCAACGGTATCGCCTATTTCGACTTCGGTTTCGATCTCTCGGTTCTGCCCGACGAACTGCTGCCTTACACCGCCATTTTTGGTCGTGCCCTGACCGAGTCCGGCACCGCCAAACGCGATTACGTCGACCTTTCCCAATGGATTGCCCGCACCTCCGGCGGTATCTGGACCCAGGCGTTCACCTCGCCCATACGCGATTCCAAAGACGCTGCCGCCCAGCTTTTCATCCGCACCAAGGCCACAGCCGAAAAGGCATCCGAGACCGCAGAGATCATCACCGAAATTCTGACCTCGGCCAAGCTCGACAACAAGGAACGCATCTCCCGCATCGTGTCCGAGGCCCGCGCCCGTGCCGAGCAGCGACTCGTCCCGTCCGGCCACATGGTCGTCGCCACCCGTCTGCGGGCCGGGACCCACAAGGCGCACGCCATGGAAGAGGCCATGTCCGGCCTTTCCAATCTTAACTTCCTGCGCCAGCTCGAAAACGCGATCAAAGCGGACTTCAGCATCGTTGCCAAACACCTCGAACAAATCCGTTCCCTGCTGCTCTCAAAAAGCACTCTGACCATCAATGCGACCATGGATTCCGACACCTTCACCATTGTCGAACCCCAAATCGCCGAAGTCGTCGCCGCACTGCCCGAAACCTCTGTCCAGCCCGCTGAACGCGCCCTCCTCTCCCTGCCCAAGCGCGAAGGTCTCTCTATCCCCGCCCAGGTCAACTACGTGGGTAAAGGATGCAGCGTGGCCGAGCACGGTATCACCTTTACTGGCGCGGCCCTCGCCGTAAACAAGCTCATCCGCACCGGCTATCTCTGGGAAAAAGTCCGCGTCCAGGGCGGCGCATACGGTGCATTCTGCCTCGTCGACCGTCTCGCCGGATCACTCTCGTTCGTCTCCTACCGCGACCCCAATGTCGAGGCGACCATCAAAGCCTTTGATGCTACAGCCGATTATCTCGAAAACATCACCTTAAATACCGATGAACTCGAAAAATCCATCATCGGTGCCATAGGCGAACTCGATTCTTATCAACTACCGGACGCCAAAGGCTTCACCGCCCTCGTCCGCCATCTCACCAAACAGGACGACGAATATCTCCAAACCATCCGCGAACAGGCCCTCGCCACAACCGAGAATGATTTCCGCAACTTCGCCAAGGCCGTCCGTATTATGGCCGAACACGGCACCATCTGCGTACTCGGCAACGAACCAGCCATGGAAATATCAGGACTGAATTTGGACATGCAACAAGTGTTGTAATGGATGCCTCCGGCGGCCCTTCTGGGGGACCATTTCATGGAGACCAGGGCGCTGCCCTGGACCCGCAAGGGGCGCGCCCCTTGACCCCGGGCGAGCCTGCGGCGCAAGGCAAGCCACATAAAGCGAAAAGGCTGTGTGAAGAACACAGCCTTTTCGCTTTATGTGGCAGAGGGGTAAAGATAAGAGGATGGTTTTTAATACTTTCATCAAACATCACCGGGCATCGTTGCAGTCAAACAATTCCCGCCAACGGTTGAGCCAAAACCGCTCATGCTACATGCCAAGAACGGGTTCCGGTTGGAAATCAATAATAAAACCTGCTCTGCTTGAAAAATCATACGAATTCTGGCCTGGGTTGACATGAATCCGCTTGGCCCACACAATGATTTGACAAAAAAAGACCTCAAAGCCTTACTGCCGTTGGATATATTTCAAAAAACAGGTCCGGCAATAGCCGATACTATTCTTCTAACAAACTGAAAAATAGTTTGGTAGGTGGGGTTGTTGTGACGGTTACGTTTAATGTGTATATCCTTTAGCTCTGTACGGACAGCAAAGGTGTTTCTGGAGAATACATGATAAAGACCGGGCGAACATTCAGGCTTGTATGCGACGAGGATTCCATTCCACTGGTGGAAAGGCTTCTTGAGTCGCAGGGCTTTTTTTTTGATGCTGAGCCATTTTATTCCTTTGCGCGAAAGGTGACGCATGAACCTTTCCCCCTTGGTGAAAGTCTGGCGTCCCGCTTCGGACTCATCTATATTCAGGATCGATCATCCATGTTGCCGCCACTGACACTTGCACCTCCTTCAGGCGCGAGCGTACTGGATATGTGCTCTGCCCCCGGCAGCAAGACCAGCCTCCTTTCTCGCCTTGTCGGGCGAGCGGGTTTCGTGTTCGCCTCGGAGCCATCGGCAGACCGGATCGGGACGCTCCGCGCCAACCTGCGGCGCACCGGCTCAATGAATACCGCCACAGCCAAGATAATGGCTCAGGATTTGCCTTTCTCCGACAACTCCTGGGATTACATCCAGCTCGACCC
>JAFLJW010000168.1 GCA_022712815.1 Pseudodesulfovibrio sp.
CATCATTTCATTAAAAAATATTCTAAAGGACAAACTGTTCGCTGAAAATTCTCTCCTCCAGCGAATGATCGGCGTCGAACAAAACGTAGGCGGGGCGGGAAGTGTCTTCTGTTATGGTTACGCGTGCGACTTCGTGGATTTCGAAAAAATCGGCTGACGCTCCGACCAGGCGGCGCTCGGGGCTCAGTATTTCAAATTCCACCAAGGCCGTGTGAGGCAGGAGTGCACCACTCCATCTTCGGGGCCTGAACGGGCTGACCGGGGTCAGGGCCAGGACATTGGAACCCAGCGGGATGATCGGGCCTCGGGCAGACAGGTTGTAGGCCGTGCTGCCAGCGGGAGTGGCGACCATGATTCCGTCGCAAACCAGATTATCCAGCCGTTCCCTGCCGTTGATGAGTACCCGGATATTGGCGGACTGCTGGGAATAGCGCAGCAGGGCTACTTCGTTGAAGGCCAGTACCGTGACTTGTTGGCCGGACACGGTGGTGGCTGTCATCCTGAGCGGATAGAGGGTTTGGAGCTTGGCCGTGTTGAGTCGCGTGATGAGGTCGTTTTTACCAAATTTATTGAGCAGAAATCCCACAGTGCCTCGGTTCATGCCGTAGATTGGCAGCCCGGAATCAAGGTGGTCATGCATGGTCTGGAGCAGAAATCCGTCTCCGCCAAGGGCGATGAGGGCATCGGCTTCATCGAGCGGAACGAGCGGATATCTGTCGGCAAGCTGCACAAGCCCTTGCTGAGCCTTGGGGGTGTTTGACGAGACACAGGCTATTTTTTCGATTTTTTTATCCATTATATCCATCGCTCACTGGCGAACTCCTTGGGCTCATGACCTACACTGCAATCCTTTGATCGTAAAGTGAGAGCACGGCAGAATTGCCCGCTGGCTTCGTTGCTGCAAGAAAGATCAAATCCCGGCGAAATACGAAGTGGCCTTGATCTTTTTTTTGCCTTGTCGGTCCTTTCACGAAAAAAATCCCGGATAACCGGGACTTTTTAGTTTGCGAGAGTCTTACTTGCGGAGATCAAGCGGTACGTATGGGCGCGAGGTTTCGCCGGTGTATACTTGGCGTGGCCGGTGGATTCTGGTTATGCCATCGGTATTTGTCTCGTTCCAGTGGGCGATCCAGCCGGGCATGCGGCCAATGGCGAACATGACCGGGAACATGTCCACGGGGATATTGAGGGCGCGCAGGATGATGCCGGAATAGAAATCGACATTGGGATAGAGTTTGCGTTTGGTAAAGTAGTCATCGTCCCGGGCGGCTTCTGCCAGCTCCATTGCGATGTCGAGCAGCGGATCATCGTGGCCGGTGGATTCGAGCATATCATGGGTGGCCTTGCACAGGGCCTCGGCGCGTGGGTCAAAGTTTTTGTAAATGCGATGTCCGAACCCCATGAGCCGGATTTCTTTTCGTTTCACGCGTTCAAGGTAGTCGTTGATGGTCGCTTCGCCGTCACGAATTTCCTCGAGCATTTTGATTACGGCCGCATTGGCTCCGCCGTGCAGTCGGCCCCACAGGGCGCAGATACCAGCGGAGACTGATGCAAACAGGTTGGCATCGGTGGACTGGACCATGCGCACGGTGGAGCAGGAGCAGTTCTGCTCGTGGTCGGCGTGCAGCAGAAAGAAGAGAGACAGGGCCTTGACCTGCGCATCCGTTGGCTCGTAGCGCCTGTTCGGGATGGAGTGCATCATGTGCAGGAAGTTGCGGCAGTAGGAGAGCTTCGGGTCCGGGTACATGAAGGGCAGCCCTTTGGACTTGCGATATGACCAGGCCGCGATGGTGCGGACCTTGGATATGATTTTGGCTGCCGCCCGGAGGAATTCATCCTCGGTCTCGATTTGGAGCAAGTCGGGATGATAACAACCCAGCGAGTTGATGACCGCAGACAGAATCGCCATGGGATGTCCGTTGGAAGGAACTCCTTCAAAATGGTTACGCAGGTCTTCGTGCAGGAGTTCCTGATCACAGAGCAGATAATGGAACTCGCGGCGTTGATCGTTGGTGGGCAAATTCCCGAAGATGAGCATGTATGCGGTTTCAATGAATGTGCCGTGGGCGGCCAGTTCCTCGATGGGATAGCCCCGGTAGCGCAGGATGCCGTTCTCACCATCGACAAAAGTGATCGCGCTGGTGCAGGAGCCGGTATTACCGTATCCGGGATCAAATGTTATATAGCCGGTTTCACGTCGCAGCTTGCTGATATCTATGGCGTGTTCATTTTCACTGCCGATAATGACTGGCAGTTCGTAGGTGGTCCCATCCAGAATGAGGTAGGCTGTCTTGTTTTTTGTGTTTTTGCTTTTGTTCAACATGAAATCTCCTTCTCAAAGTCGTTAGCAGAGCCCCCCTGGTGGGATTGTGTGCAGAATAAAGTTTGGCTGGCGACCTGAAACCGAAGTGGTCATTTGGGGGTCGGCCTGGTGATGCAAAGCGGCATCAAATGAGGTGAGGACTCTTCTTTTCAGTGTCAATACCTATATCGAAACAGGGCTGGATGTCAAATGGCGCATTGGTTACAATTGACAAAAAAAATAGTAATGGCGAAGGGGCGGCATGGCTAAAAAGTGTTCAATCGTACGATTTATATGGAGAAAATTGACTGAGCGCTTGCCCTCTTCCGGTTGAGTGCTTGACAACCTTAGCTATACCCCTATAGGGTATATTAGAGTCAGACGAATGGGGAAATATTGCCCGTCAATCAGTCTGCAAATATGAGGTTTTCAAGTTTCATGACAAAGAAAAACAGAAAAGTCGGTGTCAGTCGGCGAGGTTTTCTCAAGACCCTTGGTGTCGGGGGAGCCGGAATGCTCATTCCCTCCGGTGCGTTGGCCGCGCAGGAGCGGGTCCCCCAGCCGTCAGATGGCGAGCTGGCCACGTTGCTCGATCTCTCCAAATGTATTGGCTGCGGCGAGTGCGTCAGTGCGTGCCGCGAGTCAAATGCTGCCAAGTTCCCGGAACCCAAAAAACCATTCCCGGAAATGATCCCGGCCAGCCGCGCCAAGCCCGAAGACTGGTCTGACAAGCGCGATCTGGACGGCCGTCTCACGCCGTACAACTGGCTTTTCCTCCAAAATGTCGAGGTCGTGTACAAAGGCGAAGAGTACGATATCAATATTCCGCGCCGGTGCATGCATTGCCAGAATCCGCCGTGCGCCAACATGTGTCCGTTCGGTGCCGCCAATAAGCATGAAAACGGCATCACCCGCATTTACGATGAACTTTGCATGGGCGGAGCCAAGTGTCGGAATGTCTGCCCATGGCATATTCCCCAGCGGCAATCCGGTGTCGGACTGTATCTCGACCTCATGCCGAGTCTGGCTGGCAACGGCGTCATGTACAAATGTGACCGCTGTTACCAGCTTCTCGATAAGGGTGAGTTGCCCGCCTGCATTTCCGTCTGCCCCGAAGATGTCCAGACCATCGGCCCGCGCCATGAGATCGTGGCTCAGGCCAAGGCTTTGGCAAACAAGATGAACGGTTTCATCTACGGGCTGGAGGAAAACGGCGGGACCAATACTATATATGTATCGCCCGTCCCCTTTGATCTGCTGAACAAGGCGGTGGACAAGGGCAAGGGCAAGCCGCACATGAAGCAAGTGGCCGATGTCATGGCGGACGAGACCAATCTCGCCACCGCAACCCTGATTGCGCCCGTGGCAGGTATTGCCGCCGGGTTCCTCGGACTTGGCGCAAAGCTAATGAAGATCGCTGGTTCCAGCGGTGAAAGCAAAGGAGACAGTGATGAAAGCTAGACCGTATCCGGGCTGGATAACCCGCCTGTTCATCTTTGCCATGACCGCTCTGGCCGCCACCGGCATGATGCAGATGCCCCTTGCCAAACGTTATTTCATCTCGGAAATTCCCGGCCTGTCCTGGACGGCTGATTTCTTCATCGTCCACAAGTTGCACTATATATTCGCAATCCTGCTGCTGTTCGTGGTTGCACTGGTGGTTGTCCACTGGCTGCGCGACTGGCGCAAGCAACTGGCGCTTTCAACCCTAGGCAGGACTCGGGTCATCATTCTTGGCGGGCTTATCATTAGCGGCTGCCTGCGGGTGTTCCGTAATCTGCCGAATGTGACGCTCAATCCCGATATTGTGGTAACTATAGAATGGGTGCATCTGGCCTTGACCATGGTCATGGGCGGGGTGGCATTGGCCGCGCTGATTAGGAAGCAATCGGCCTACGCGCGAAAGCCATAGAATAGAAACATTCATTTCAAATAGATGGGAGTCTTCGGACTCCCTTTTTCGTGGCAGGCCGAGTTGCTTCGTGGTACTGAGGAGTTCAAAATTCGGAGGAAGATGATGGAAACGATAGAGTGGGGTGATTTCGAGAAGGTCGAATTGCGCGTGGGCACGATCACGAAAGTCGAAGATTTCCCGGAGGCTCGTATCCCGGCATACAGGCTATGGATTGATTTTGGTCCAGAAATCGGCTTGCTCAAGTCCAGTGCGCAGATCACGGAACATTACGAGCGTGATGATTTGCTCGGCAAGCAGATAGTAGGCGTGGTCAATTTCCCGGCCAAGCAGATCGGCCCCATGAAATCGGAGTGCCTGGTGACTGGCTTTTACAGGAAAGACGGCGTGGTTCTGGCGGTGCCGGATGAGCCTGTCCCAAACGGATTAAAGCTGGGATAGACTGGGGAGAAAGTGCGCCTGTGGTGCGGGCGAAAGAAGGGGCCGCACAGTTCTCATTTTGATGGTTGGTTTACAATTCCATCAAAAGGGAGAACTACGCCTTACCCCATGCTTAGACCTCGGTTCGCTTAATTTTAGAATGATTGAACATCTGGCCCCTCATGTAATTTTTTGTTATACTAAAACATAAGCTATTTGTTATATTCAGAATTATTGGGAGAGGCGGTTGTGCCGTCCACTTTTTATATAAATCGATAATCTCATATGACATTCACGGAATTAAAATGGGCCACATTTCGTATGGTCTCTTACTCGATTGTCGCTATTAATATACTGACATTCGGATTTTTTCTGTATGTCATCGCGCCATATACGTCATATTTCTTTTTTGGAGACTTGCGTTTCTGGAAGTATCTTCCCTACTTCCATAAGTATTATTTTTATTCCATATCATATTTAAAGATGACAATCCTTGAAGATGGAGCCCTCACCCTGTTCCATTTGCCTATGACCTCACCTCCAGCAGACTCTCCTGATCCTGGAATGTTTCGGCTAGCCAAAGAATGGAATTTCCCTGAAGGTACTTGTGGAAAGTGTTCAAATTGTTGCAATTTTCTTACTGAATGTTGTTTTTATGATAAATCCCAAAATAAATGCTTGTGCTACGGGACACTGTTTTGGAGATTTTTCAACTGTGGTAGATTCCCTTTGAGTAAAGAGCAGTTGGACTATTTTAACTGTCCGAAATTTGAGTTCATAAACAGAGCAGGCCGCATCGATACGATAACTCCCCGAGGGTCCAGGTAGACTTGGAGCGGACAGCGATAGAATGCTGAACATGATTTTCGATTTAACATAGATTCTTTTGGCACAGGCCGTAGTTCTCTGACAGGATATTGGGTGTTTGAAGATGAATCTACGCACGGCCTCGTATTTTGGTATTGACGGACTCTTTACCTCTGGACAATTAGTTAGTCGGCTACATGAGGTGAGCCAGATGAATACAACATTGCTAAAAAAACTGAGCCATATCATATCAGCCATCACCAATGGCGATTATTCTCAAGGGAAAAAGATTGATAACATCTTGAGGGATAAGGATATTCAAGTAGACGATGCAATATTTGTAGAGTCACTTGGCCTCATGACTGTGAAGCTCGAAGCAAATGAGATGGCACTAAAAAATACCATCGATGACTTGAACCTGAAAAATACAAATTTGGCCAAGTTGATTAAAACTCGCGAATTATTTTCAACCATGTTTGTAGGTTTGTTCCTTTCGATCTCTTTATATGTTTTCTTGCTGTTTATCGCCAAAGACTTGCATTTTGAGTCGACTTATTTCCCGAGGATTGTAGAATTACTCTTTTTCATAACGTGTTTTGTGATTGTTAAGAAAAGCAATTTCCCACTTACTTTTTTTGGATTCACGCTACATGGCGCTATGAAATCAATCAAATATATGCTTCCAGGTACCATGACCATTTGTATAATAATGATTGTGATAAAATATTTATGCATCCAAAATGGTGTAAAAGGATTGGATGGTTCGCTATTTTATGATCAGTATTTTGACACGTTGCTTTTAGTGTATGTGCCAGTAGTCGTTCTGCAAGATTTTTTGGCAAAAGGAGTGATTCAAACTGTAATTGAACGTGTCCTTGCGGGGCGACATGCAAAATTATGGTCTATTATTACAGCATCAGCTCTCTTCGGATTGGTGCATATAGAGTTGTCCGTCGAAATAGCAATAGCCAGTTTCCTGTTTGGGATTTACTGGGGTGTCGTGTACGTCAAAGGCAGAACATTGATCGGCGTTAGCATCTCCCATCTCTTGATAGGAAACCTTTCGTACTTACTTGGATTTTGGAATTACTTTCTCAAGACGTAGGCCTCTCCTGGCACTTGTTAAAATCGGTCATTTCATGTTGAAACAAATCATTGTATCCACGTTGCTATGGAGTACCATTTCTCTCCTGACGGTACTTCTTTTTTTCGTCATGCTCCTCGTTTTTGGCTTGACCTTTCTTGTCGATAAAAACCGCAAGCTTTTACATTCTCAATGCTTTTGGTGGTCAGACGCAATCTTTCGCATGAATCCGTTCTGGAAAGTTGATATTCAGGGGCTTGAACACATCGACAAGAAGCGAACATACGTCATTGTCGCCAATCATCAGTCCATCGCAGACATACTTATTTTGTATCAAACCCGTATGCAATTCAAATGGGTTGCCAAGGATTCACTATTTCGTATTCCGTTCCTCGGATGGTGCATGCTTTTGACGAAGCAGATCAAGCTCGTTCGCGGCCATCCGGCAAGCATCCTTCATGTTTATCGAAAAGCAATCACTTGGCTTGAAAACGACATGTCGGTCCTGTTCTTTCCCGAAGGAGCCAGAAGCAAAACCGGAGAACTGGTCGAGTTCCACAGTGGAGCTTTCAAACTCGCCATAAAAAAAGGAGTGCCAATTCTTCCCATCGCCATCAGGGGAACTGCCAACGCCATGCCCAAGGGGAAAATGATATTGTCCACTGACTCAAATCTTTCCATGACAGTTCTGCCCGCGATAGAAACCGAATCATTTCAGCCCAGTGATTTTACAGGCCTCAAGGATACCACGAGAACGATGATCGAGCAGTCCTTGCAACAGGGTAAGAGCAATGCATAATTCCGTTCAGCTTCTTGAATTTTCCCAGAAAGGCCAAAACGCCTGAAAAAGAAGATCAGGCGCAAAGCCAATGCCATCGGCTATCCGGCACCGTTGAATTAGGGGGACACTATACCTAATTCCCGCTCCCAAAAACCAATTTCTCATCTACCCGATATCATTTGTATATCCCACAAAAAAAGGCTTAGAAGGAAAACCTTCTAAGCCTTTAATATCATTGGTGGAGCTGGAGGGAATCGAACCCACGACCTCTTGAATGCCATTCAAGAGGGCGTCCTTTTTACTCTAAGATCATTAACGTTTTTGGGAAAAAGATCGTTGGCTGAAGAGAAGCCATGCTGATGTGCTGTAGAGTGATATCCATCAGGATATCATTG
>JAFLJW010000204.1 GCA_022712815.1 Pseudodesulfovibrio sp.
TGAGGCGGGGTGTTTTTTTAGAGGATTAGGTATAGTTAGCCTCTCCGATCTCGATTTCACTTGCTTTTTCTTCCAGCCTCCCTTCCATGAACTGCAACAGCGATTAAGGGTACTTTGGGTTAGAAGCCGACCAAGAGGAAAGAGCGGCTTTTGTGGACGGAATCCGAAAGAGCATTATTAACAATCCTCCCCACACAGAAAGGGAGAGCCTATACTTTTCATGGCTGGGAGCGATTCCTCTTGGATCGGATTCTTGACCAAAGCACCCTGCGGCCAAGTTTGGAAAGGGGCTTTTTTTCGTCCCTTTTTTTGCCCCAACAAAAAAACGGACCCCGCCCGGGGAGGGCTGCCGTCAGGCATCTTATTTTTTTGACTTTTCTTTATATTTCTTCTCTTTTTTCTTCTTATTTAATGGAGAGAGAGGAGCACTCCCCTGTGCCACATTTTTTTTGGGAGAAATACGCTCAACCCAGATGACCCAGAAAAAAGAAGATATTTATAATTTTAACAAGAGTATTCTTGTGGTAGCCAGTATAATCGTATGAATTTACTGACTCATGAATGCAAGAATTTTTCAGGAGAAATTTGGTATGCTGACCGAGAGGATACTGATTGTCGAAGATGATGCCATTGCGCAGCTTGATATTCAGGCTGCGTTGGAGCGAGCCGGATATGAAGTGGCGGGGATTGCGGTTTCCGGTGATGAAGCTATTCGCATGGCGGATTCCTTTGGCCCTGATCTTATTCTCATGGATATTCGGCTTGAAGGGGCCATGGACGGAGTTGAGGCTGCCAATGAGATCACACGACGATTCGACATTCCGATTATCTTTCTCACTGTTTATGCTGACGATGAAACCTTGCACTGGGCCAAAATTTCCGGGCCGTTTGGTTATCTGCTCAAGCCGGTGGATCACAAGGAACTCAAGTCGGCTATTGATGTAGGACTTTACAAGCACCAGATGGAACGGGAATTGCGAAAGGCCACACTGGCTGCCGAGGCCGCCAATCGCGCCAAGACATCATTTTTGGCAACTATCAGCCATGAGCTTCGCACACCGATGAACGGTGTACTCGGCATGACGGAATTGCTCCTGCTCTCTGACCTGAATGATCCCTATAGGGAGAATGTCCAGCTCATCAAGGATTCTGCCATGTCCTTGCTCTCGGTCCTCAATCAAATCATCGACTACTCGAAACTTGAGGTCAGTGCGTTGAAGCTCAGGGTGATGGATTTTCGCATGGAAGATCTGGTTACCGGTATCCTGTCGCAGTACAGGAGGACTGCCAAGGCCAAGGGAGTGACCCTTGATTACTCGATTTCTTCGGAAATGCCCGGTTGGCTGCGAGGCGATTCCGGCAAGGTTCGTCAGGTGTTGAGCAACCTCATCAACAATGCGGTCAAATTCACCCATTCGGGGCAGATCCTTGTGGATGTTTCTCCGGCACAGGTCGGAGGTGACCACGGTGTCAGGGGGGATAAGGAAACCCTGGCCGTTCAGGTTCTGGTACAGGATACGGGCATTGGCATCCCGACCGAGAAGCAGGACGCCGTGTTTGAGTCTTTCAGTCTGGCGGAAGATCATTTATCCCATGCTTCCGGTGGGCTTGGGCTTGGTCTCGCCATCGTTAACCGGTTGCTGACCGTACTCGGCGGGACCATTCACTGTGTGAGTGAGGAAGGCAAGGGAAGTACTTTTTCTGTTGTCATTCCACTCAAGCAGAGTCGTTATGAGAAGCAAACCCCGACCGAAGCCGTTCTGGGGGCCGAGATGCCGCTCAAGGGAGCCAGGGTTCTGGTGGCTGAAGACGATCTTGTAAACCAACGGTACATCGTCAGGCTGCTTGAAAAGATGGGCTGCAAAGTGGTGCTGACCGAAGATGGCGAGCAGGCCATCGGTGCCCTCAAGTCGGAGCGGTTTGACATTGTGCTCATGGATGTGGAAATGCCGGTCATGAATGGTATTGAAGCAACCCAGGCCATTCGCAAACCGAACACAGGCTGCCTCGACTCTGAAATTCCCATCATAGCGCTGACTGCCCACGCCATGTGGGGGGACGAGCAACGATGCATTCATGCCGGGATGGATGACTATATTCCCAAACCCGTAGATATTGACACTATCGCTGCAATCATTCAATCCACTCTGAAGAAGTAATCAAAACTGCCGGGCTTCCGGCAAAATTCGGAGTGCGATATATCATGGGCGAGACGAACGGGCCATCTCATTTGCTTTCCGGGGGCATTTATAAGGTGTTCCTCATACTGTTGCTGTTGTTTTCCCTCTACCTCGGCTTTTCCATTGTCGAACCGTTTATTCATACGCTCATCTTCTCGACCGTGCTTGCGGTCCTGTTTTCTCCTGTCTTCAACTGGGCTTTTGATCTTTGCAAGGGGCGTCGTTCCATGGCCTCGGCCCTGACTGTCAGTATCATAGTTTTTTGCCTGCTTTTGCCGATGATCTTTTTGGTCATGGCCCTCATCAGCCAGGGTGTCGAGTCGCTTGTTTCACTGAATACCTGGATTGCAAACGGGGAATTCAAGACGATTATCAGCCCGGAAATATTGGATAAGTATCTCGTCTTGATCCATGAAAAGCTTCCATTTCTGCGTATTCACGAGTTGGATATTCAGGCGAGTATCGTCCAGTATTCAAAAGAATTCGCCCAGGCCATGCTTGGGGCCGGGACCGGGCTGGTTCGCAACGCCGTCAAGCTGATCCTGCATTTTCTGCTCATGGTATTCATTTTGTTCTACTTCCTGCGCGATGGAGGCAAGATGGTCGATTACCTGAAGCATCTTTCCCCGCTTCGGGGCAAGCAGGAAGACTACATTATCGACAGCCTCAAGCGTGTCGCACGCGGTGTGCTCATGGGCTGCCTGCTGGTGGCGGTCATGCAGGGCTTTGCCGGAGGGGTCGGGCTGGCCGTGGCCGGGATACCCGCCTTTTTCTGGGGTGCGATGATGGCATTGTGCTCATTGATTCCCGTGATGGGAACCGGGCTTGTATGGGTGCCGGCGGTGACCTATCTGATCTTGATCGGCGATTGGAAAATGGCGATTTTTCTTGGTCTGTGGTGCGGCATATTCGTGGTTGGCATTGACACGCTCCTTCGGCCAATTTTCATGCGTGAGGCTGCCCGCGTTTCCACTTTCTATATCTTTCTTGCGATTCTTGGCGGGATTTACACCTTTGGCATGCTGGGTCTTTTCTACGGACCGCTCATCCTGAGTTTTGTCATGGTCATGCTCCAGATTTACATTGAAGAATACGCTGAAGATCTCAAAGAAACCGAGGAATGCAAATAATGACGCTACGGCGCACTTTATTCTCTCTTAGTGTCTGTTTTGTCCTGATCGTAGTTGTTGGCTGTGCCACCAAGGTCGAAGTTCCAAAAACAGTTGAAACAAAGCCTTCTTACGTGATGGTCGGGGAGCGGGAAGCCAGCGGGCTGGCCGCTCATCTGTCCACCCGTTTGCAGGGCCTTGACTCATGGACGGCTCTTCGTCCCGGTCTTGAAGACAATCTCAATTATATTCTCAGGCGGCCTCAGGATATGGTGTGCGTGAACCGCCCCGGTCTTGTCCTGACGTGGGGCCAGCTTGCAAGTTCCGTGTCCGAATTGATCGCACTGCTGCCACAACTGGACCGTGACCCCCGGCTGGTTGCCGAACTTTTCGAGTGGTTCAGGATCGCACCGGGAACGTTGCTCACCGGCTATTATGAGCCGTGGCTTGAGGCATCGCTGACACCAACTGATCGCTATCAATATCCTTTGTATGATGTGCCAGGTGATTTGAAGACGATCAGCCTTGGCAAATTCCATTACAGGTGGAAAGGGCAGACCCTCGTCTACAAAATGGGTGAAGACGGTATCGAGCCGTATTATGACCGTGAGGCCATTGACGGTGAGAATGCTTTGGCTGGAAAAGGGAATGAGATTGCCTGGGCCAAAGACCCGGTGGATGTCTTTTTTCTCCAGATTCAGGGGTCTGGGCGGTTGGCTTTGTCAGATGGTTCAGTGAAGCATATTCTCTATGGCGGCAAGAACGGTCACAAATACGTATCTCTCGGCAAGCTTCTCATCAATCGCGGGTATATTCCCAAGGAAGAGATGAGCATGCAGAGCATTCGCGCCTTTCTGAACGACAATCCTGATACGGCCCGCGAATTGATGTTCGAGAACCCCAGCTATGTTTTTTTCAATCTGGCTGACGATGGACCGTATGGCTCCATCAGCTCCATTCTTACCCCGCGTGTCAGTGCGGCTGTGGACCGGACCGTGATTCCGCTTGGCAGCGTGCTGGCCTTGAAGACTACGCTCATGGATTATGAGACGGGCAAGGGTGATCAGTTCCTGTCTCTGGTTCTGGCTCAGGATACGGGCGGAGCGATCAAGGGGACGCGCATGGACCTGTTCTGCGGTTCCGGTGATGAAGCGGAAACTCTGGCCGGGCATCTTCAGGAACAATCGGAAGTGTTCATGCTCGTCAGCAAGCGCGTGCTACGGGATATGGTCGGGGAATAGAGCGCCGGGCGCAAAGGTTCGTTCCCCCCGGTTCAGGCTTTTGCATATCTTTACAATCTATGAATTCTGCGAGTCGTCGTCCGGCGCACTCATCAGGTCGGCCAACGTGATGGAATCCAGTTCGGTTTCCATGGCGCGGGAAGCTCGTTTCCACACGTCTCTGGTCTTGCAATCCGTGGAGCGGTCACATTTTGTTTCGCAATCCAGACAGTCGGTAATGTTGATGTCGCCTTCCATGGCGCGGACAATTTCGCCAACCGTGATCTTTGCAGGGGGCTTGTTCAGCATGTGTCCGCCTGCCGCACCACGGGCGGACTTGATCAGATCAGCTTTTTTGAGAGGGCGGATGATTTGTTCAATGAATTGAATGGTGATACCGGTGTTTTCGGAAAGAAGCGCGGTCCTGACCGGCTTGTCGGTTTTGTGCAGGGCGAGGTCGAGGAGAAGCCTTGTGGCGTATCTGGAGCGAGCTGAAAGTTTCATGGGCCTGCTTGGAGCTTGAAGAGTTCTTTTTTGTCTTTAACTACAGGGACATTTTCATATATGAGTAGTTTAATCAGGTATGGACGTCAAGAAATGAGGGGATACCCTAAATCGGGATTGATCCGGTTAGAGCTTACTTTTTTTGAAAAGAAAGAAGAGGGGAGAGAGCTGGAGGGCCACCTGCGGTGACGATGAAAAACGAACAAAGCGGTTTCACGCCCTCCGGCGCGAGTTACTTTTGGGCCAAAGCGTCCAAAAGTAACCAAAAAACGCTTTTTTGCGGTGTGATCGAGGCTCCCGCAGCAAGAAGCAGTATCGTCGCTTTGCTAACGAAAAGG
>JAFLJW010000460.1 GCA_022712815.1 Pseudodesulfovibrio sp.
TCATGAATCCGGGAAAGAATCTGCATGACTGTTTCCGAGCTTCGCGGGTCAAGGCTGGCAATGGGTTCGTCCGCCAGAAATACTTCCGGCTCCTGCGCCAGCGAACGAGCAATGGCCACGCGCTGCTGTTGTCCCCCGGAAAGAGCATCGGCCCGGCGGTAGGCGACGTCGGCAATATCGACTTGTTTCAGACATTCAAAGGCGAATTCCTTTTCCCGTTTGCTGAACTGGCGAAAAATGGACAGGCACCGTTTGGCCGGACTGGAGTTGAAGCGCAGTCGCCCGACCAGTACATTTTCGAGGACACTGAGCCGTCTTACGAGATTGAACTGCTGGAAGATCATGCCCACCCTGCGGCGGACCTGTTTCAACTTGCTCCCGTTGACAGAGGTGATGTCTTCTCCGAACAGGGAAAGTTCTCCGCTGGTCGGGCGTATCAGCCGGTTCAGGCAACGGAGCAGGGTTGACTTGCCCGCCCCGGACAGGCCGATGATCACGACAAAATCGTTCTCATTGACCGACAGGGAAACATCTTTCAAGGCAACGGTTCCATTGGGGTATACCTTGCAGAGGTTATGTGTCCTGATCGCCTCTTTGGCTCTTTGCTTCTCTATGTTTATCGAGGTCATTTCCGGCGAATTCATATGCGGCCTTCCCGAGGTTATTTCATTATATGATATGAGGACAGGTCAGCCGTGCAACGCACCTTTTCCCTGTTTTGATGTTGTACCTATGTTTCGCAACAGGAGTATTGTGGACAGGTTACCGTTTCAGTGTTTTTTTGCACGGCTCTGTAACAATCATGCCGCGTTTTTCGCTGTTATTTCAAGGCGGCTTGCAGTTCCCACGGCCCAGGTCTGTAACACTACGGGAACACTTTCAACTTCACGGACACGAAGCAGGTCACTTCGCTTGCCTGCGCGAATTTCACCTCGATCATCCAGGCCGATCGCTCTGGCCGGGTTCAGGCTCACCATGCAAATGGTTTCGTGAAGCGGTATGCTCAGTTCCCTGTTGAGAGTGAAAGCACCCAGGGCGAGGCTGCCGGGAACGTAGTCGGACGAGAGGATATCGAGCAGACCTTCTGCGGCGAGGTCCTGTGCGGCGACATTGCCGGAGTGCGAGCCGCCCCGGACCACATTGGGTCCGCCCATGACAATGCTGATACCAGATTCCCTTGCCAGCGAAGCCGCGAGCTTTGTCGTGGGGAATTCGGATATGGCAATTTTTTCCAGAACGGCCTGCTCAATGTGCTCGGCAGACGTGTCGTCATGGCTGGCAATGGGGATGTTTCGTTCGTGGCAGAGAGCGACGATTGCCTGCCGGTTGTCGGCGGCGCAGGCGTGCTGTGTGGCGATCATGCTTTCGGAGATTTTTGCGAACTCCTCGTCTGTCCATCCCTTCTTGTAGTAGTTTCTGTAAAGGGTCGTATCGGTGAACTGACGCTGGCCCGGAGTGTGGTCCATGAGGGAGACGAGCATCAGGACGTCATCGTCCACATGGGGCGCTATCATTTTCAGAACTTTGGGATCGGAGTATTCGCATCTCAGGTGAAATTTGTGATCCGCCTTGAGCATGCCTGTTCCACGGGCCTTGCGCAGGGCATGGATGCTCATGTCCATGATTTTGGTTCGCTTCGGGCCGTCGTGGTATTCTCCAAGGGAAACGGCATCCAGTACCGTGGTGATCCCGGAACTGACCATCTGGGCGTCATGTGCCAGAACCGCTGGAAAAGGGTCCGGCCAAAAAATTCCGGGTCTGGGTTCAAGCTGTTTCTCAAGGTTGTCCGTATGCAATTCGACAAAGCCGGGCAGGAGATAATCTCCACAAAAATCAATGGCTCCGGGAGTGGCGCAGCTGCCTTGATCAACGGATTCGATCTTTCCGTTGCTCACTTTGACCGAGCCGGTAATGATCTCGTCCCTGAGGACTATTCTGGCGTTCTTTATGACAATATTCATTATTAGGCAGCCTCCTTGAAACTGCGCATTTCAAATACCCTGTCGGAAACGTCATCCCGGACTTCCTCGTCATGGAAAATGCCGACGACTGCCGTTCCCCGTTGTTTGGCTTCCTTGATGAGTCTGACCACCACCTGACGATTGTTCGCGTCCAGCGAGGCCGTTGGTTCGTCCAGAAGCAGGATCGGATAATCCACGCTGAATCCGCGTGCGATATTCACCCGCTGCTGCTCTCCGCCTGAAAAAGTGGCCGGAGGCAGCGACCAGAGACTGTCCGGGATATTCAATCGTTTGAGGAGGGACGCCGCCTTGTCTCTGGCCGTGACGATATCGCCGGTGAGGTTGAACAGCGGTTCGGCAACCACATCCAGAGCCGATACCCGCGGAACCACCCTCAGAAATTGGCTCACATAGCCCATGGTATGTCTGCGTATGGTGAGAATCTCGCGCGGTCTGGCCGTGACGATATCCACGGTTTCACCCTCATGGATGATGTTGATGGTGCCGGATTGGGGTTTGTAGTTGCCGTAGAGAGAGCAGATGAGTGATGATTTCCCGGAACCGGAGGCGCCGGACAGGGCCACGCATTCACCGGAACTCACTTTGAGATTGAGGCCGGAAAAAACAGGAATTACTGTGCCGCCCTGTGTGTGCAGGGTGAATGTTTTATCGAGGTTTTTTACGGATATTTTAACTGACATGGCGGCTCCTTATGCTTGCAGGATGGAAGATACGAGGAGCTGGGTATACGGATGCTGCGGGTCGTCAAGGACCTGATCGGTCAGGCCGGTTTCGACCACCTGGCCGTCTTTCATGACCATCAGCCTGTGGGCGAGCAGTCTGGCAACGGCGAGATCGTGGGTGACGATAACGACCGACAACCCCATCCGTGCGACCAGAGTTCTGAGCAGGTCCAGAAGCCGGGCCTGAACCGAGACATCAAGGCCGCCGGTCGGCTCGTCCATGAAGATGAGGCTGGGAGAGGTCACCAGGTTGCAGGCGATCTGCAACCGCTGCTGCATCCCACCGGAAAAGGTCTTGGGAAAATGATCGATACGGTCTGCCGCGATTTCCACTTCGCCCAGCCACTCAAGAGCCTTGGCGCGAATATTCCCGTAATTTCGCGCGCCTATGCACATGAGGCGTTCACCTATATTGGCCCCGGCAGTGACGCCAAGGCGCAGTCCATCACGCGGATTTTGGTGGACGATGCCCCATTCCGTGCGCATCAGTTTGCGTCTGATAGGTTCCATGGCGCCGTGCACGTCAATGGTTCCGAATTCCCGGGAGCGATACAGGGCCGAGCCTCCCGTCGGGGTCAGCCTGCCTGAAAGACAACTGAGCAGCGTGGATTTTCCTGAACCGGATTCACCGACGATCCCCATGACCTCGCCGGGCCAGAGATCAAAGCTCACGTCCCGGCAGCCGATCATGTCGCCGTAATATTTGGTCAGCCCGCGTGCGCTGATCAGTGGTTGCATGGATTCTCCCATGATGTCCTCATATGGTTTAGAGTTCTTT
>JAFLJW010000343.1 GCA_022712815.1 Pseudodesulfovibrio sp.
CCGCCTTGTCCGGTTTCGTTTGACCGCAAAACGATGAACTGATTCTAAGTTGCTCTCGCCATTGCGGGGCGTTGTAAGAACGAGCAAAAATGATGTGGAGAGTTTTGACCTGAAATACTCCTTCGATCTCGACTGCACTTGTCTTTTCTTTCGACTGAACTTCTGTGAGTTGCAATAGCGATTAAGGGTATTTTGGGTTAGAAGCCGACCAAGAGGAAAAGCGGCTTTTGTGGACGAAATCCGAAAGAGTATTATTAACAATCCTCCCCGTACAGAAAGGAAGCGCCCAGACTTTTCATGGCTGGGAGCGATTCCTCTTGGATCGGATTCTTGACCAAAGCACCCTGCGGCCAAGTTTGGAAAGCCGACCTTTTTGGGTTCGTTTTTTGGGGCGGCTCAGCCAAAAAATGAACCCCGCCCGGGGAGGGCTGCCTTTAGGCATCTTGTTTCTTTTTCTTTCCTTCTCTTTCCCTCTTCATGTTTAATGAAGATAGAAAAGCAACTCTGCGCGACAACTTTTCTGGAGAAGTACGCTCAACCCGGATGAACCTTTTTTAGGGTGTTTTTGAAAGAAGCGCCTCTGAACAATTGTCTCTATGTGGTCCAGGCAAAATGGATTCCATTTTAACTCGTGAGCATTTTCGGGAGATTAATGGTATTGTATAAATTGTTCTCGTTCATTATGGATATACGCAATGCCTCTTGAGATATTTTCATCACAAGATTCAGATTGGTTCCTGCGTGAATAGCAACGTTATCACAACGAGCAACAAGCCGGAGTTGATATGAACAAAGGGAAAAACATAGCGGTTGTGGCCCATGACAATTGCAAGGAAGAGTTGCTGGATTTTATTGATTGCAACCGTAATACGTTGGCTAATCATGACCTGATAGCGACCGGAACAACCGGTCGGATGGTGGAATCCTTGCTCGAAGAAAGGGCTTCGCTGTCTGGTCAAATCGATGGCTTCAAGAAAGTCGCCCAGTTGAAGTCAGGGCCGCTGGGCGGGGATCAGCAGCTTGGAGCATTGATTGCCGACGGCAAAGTCGACATTCTCATATTTTTTTGGGACCCCATGGAGCCACAACCACATGATGTTGATGTGAAGGCATTGCTTCGCCTGTCCGTATTGTACAATATCCCGACAGCCAGCAATCGTTCGTCTGCCGAGTTCCTTATTTCATCAATCTTTTTTGATAATGAATTCAGCATTAAAAAAGGTAAAGCCTTTGAATATGAGAATAGAAGCTTGAAGTAGTTTTTACGGCACAGTGTCTGGATTGTTGTTACCTTCGCCATTTCATACGGGGTCCACAAGGATGGCTACCACGTCCATGACGTTGGTGCGGGTGGGGCCGGTCTTGAGGATGGTTCCGGTGGCGGTGAAAAATGCGTATGCGTTGTTGTCGGTCAGGTGTTGGTGGGCAAACAGGGTTTGTTCCTTTGAGGTTGGCACGGTGTCGGGCAGGACGAGAGCGCCTGCCGCGTCTGTGGGACCGTCATTGCCGTCGGTTCCTGCGCAGGCCAGAGCGATGAATTTCCGGTAGGTCGGAAGTTTGGAAAGTTCGATGGCGGCGGCAAGGGCCAGCTCCTGACTGCGACCGCCTTTGCCCTTGCCCCTGATGGTCACGGTGGTTTCGCCCCCGGCCAGCAGGCAGACGGGTGGGGTTGTTCCTTTACCTTCACATACATTTCTGGCGGCAAGGACCAGGTCCTTTGCCATATCCCGCGCCTCACCCTGCATGGCGGAATTGATGATGATCGGGGTGTATCCAAGCTTCCGGGCCGCTTTGGCTGCACCGTTCAAGGCCATGCCGTTGCCTGCGATGATGAGATTCTGGACACGCTTGAAGCAGGAATCCCCGGTCTTGCGGGTTTCGGGTTCCATGTCTTTGTTTCCATCTTCAAGCAGCTTGACGACCTCGGCGGGAACCCGGTCGCGCAGGCCGTACCTGTCGAGGATGTTCAGGCACTCACCGAAAGTGGATTCATCGGGCGCGGTGGGACCGGAGCCGATGACATCAAGGTGGTCGCCCACCACATCGGAGATGATCAGGGTGACTACCGTGGCCGGTTCAAGGGCCTTGGCCAGATGCCCGCCCTTGAGTTTGGACAGATGCTTTCTGATGGCGTTGATTTCATTGATATTTGCCCCACAGTCCAGCAGGAGTTGCGTGGTGATCTGCTTGTGAGAAAGAGTCACGGGCGGGCGTGGTGCGGGAATGAGTGCGCTGGCCCCGCCGGAAAGAAGGAAGAAGACCAGATCTTTTTCAGTGGTAGCCTCGGCAATGCGGAGAATTTCCCGCGCCGAGCGTTCACCGGCCATGTCCGGCACCGGGTGGGCTGATTCCATGACCACGATTTTTTTCAAGTCAAGGCCGTGGCCGTATTTGGTCACGACCGTGCCGCTTTGGAGGCGGTCTTCCAGAATGTTTTCAAGGGCGCGGGCCATGGACGCGGATGCCTTGCCTGCGCCGATAACCATGACGCGCTCGAATTCGGACAGGTCATAGTCGTTGCTTCCCACTGTCAGGCAGTCGCCGTCCAAAGTAAGCGCAGCGCACATGGCCGGTTCCGGGGAAACCGCAGCAATGGCACTGTCGATGATGGACAGGAGGTCT
>JAFLJW010000169.1 GCA_022712815.1 Pseudodesulfovibrio sp.
AAACTCGCGGACACCGTAATTCATGTAGTTGCCATCCCAATTGGCCGGTGAAGCTACCCGGGAGCCGGACCAACGGGTCAGGTTCGACCCGGCAAGGTCTGCCGAGCCGCCGAATAATTCCGGCAGGACAGGAGCAAGTCCTTCAATGGCATTCTGAGAGGCCTTGCGGGTGGCAAGGTTCTCTGCTCCCGCATCCACAGAATCGATGAAATTTGATGCATGGGTTACGAAATCGTCAGGCAAATCACCATTCATGCGACGGTTGAAATCATTCGCCAATTGCGGATAGGCCTTTTCATATTCCATGAAAAGGGCTTTCCAGTGATCCTCGGCCATGAAGCCATTGTCTATTGCAGTCCAAGCCGAGTACACAGACTTCGGGATTTTAAACGGAGCGTAGGGCCAATTCATATTTTCCCGCGCACAGGCAATTTCTTCATCGCCAAGTGGCGCCCCGTGGCATTTCTCGGAACCACAGGCATTTGGAGCTCCTTGCCCGATAACCGTCTTGCAACAGATCATGCTTGGTCTCTCAGTCTCGGCTCGAGCCTCCTTGATGGCTGCCTTGATGGCGTTTACATCATGTCCATCAACATCAGCCACCACATGCCAGCCATAGGATTCAAAGCGTCCCGGAGTGTCATCGGTAAACCAGCCATCGACGCAACCATCGATCGAGATCCCGTTGTCGTCATAAAATGTAACGAGCTTGCCCAATTTCAGCGTTCCGGCCAATGAGCATGCCTCATGCGAGATGCCCTCCATCATGCATCCGTCACCCATGAAGACATAGGTATGGTGATCCATGATGGAGTAACCGCTTCGGTTGAATTGGGCAGCAAGGACTTTTTCGGCTACAGCCATGCCGACGGCGCAGGCGATGCCTTGCCCAAGTGGCCCGGAAGTGGATTCGACACCAGATGTCATTCCATGCTCCGGATGCCCCGGGGTCTTGGAGTGAAACTGCCGAAACTGCTTGATATCATCAATGGTGACATCGTAGCCGCTCAGATGAAGCAGTGAGTAAAGAAGCATGGAGCCATGCCCGTTGGAAAGGATGAACCGGTCGCGGTTGGCCCAATCGGGGTTGGCCGGATTGTGGACCAGATAGTCATTCCACAAAACTTCAGCGATGTCGGCCATTCCAAGCGGTGCACCGGGATGTCCCGATTTGGACTTTTGGATGGCGTCCATGCTCAGGGCTCGAATGGCGTTGGCAAGTTCCTTACGTTCATGCATAATATCTCCCTTCGATGATCTGGTTGATCGGTTACAGAATCCGGGAATAAACCCGTTCATACACTCCACAGAGCCGCATAGTGATGCTGTTGGACAGGCCGCAACTTCTCAGGCGGCAAAAAACATGCAGTGGGTTCATGTAATGTCTCAATTTCTCCTTCATGATGATCTCCCGGCGTAATAAGTAACGATATGACATCATCAAAAGGCATGCCGCCGCAGAACTCGGACAAGTGGGTTGGAATAAATACATCTATTACAGACTGTTAATCGGCGGCAGGAAGAAGCCAACGCCAAAAAGGATGTGCCAAGGCTGACTCAGGCTCTGCGGCCTGAGCCCCATGCTGAGCCGAGAGTGGCACAATGGAGAGGTGTGTTACTTGGAGAAAAAATTTATGTAGGCGAGGAAGTCGTCCAGATCTTCGGAAGGAAGAGCCGAGCCAAGGAGGACGCCGGAAATCCACCCGGCATTGTGAGGACGCCTTGAAGCACTTTTGATTAAACTGCCTATCGCTTTCGGTGTTCTCAACCCAAGTAGCCGACTACCCATTTCAAGCGAGGGACCAATTTCCTTCCATAATAAATAAGGATACTCGCGCAGGCCTGCTTCATTCCATTGGTTGCCGGTACATGCCCTGGCAAGAACCTGACCGGCGATTCGTGCTGAGATCATGGCATTTGACATCCCATGGGAACTACAGGGGTTCGCGAGGCCAGCCGCATCCCCTACGAGCATAAAACCATTTCCGTGGATCTCACGCATGACATTGCCAACCGGCAGGACGCCCACTTCAATTTTACCCATTTGCTCTGCAAACTCAAACCGCTCCTTTAGCGGCGACGAATTCAAAATACGCTTGAGAATCTGTTTGGGTTTGATGTTGGCGTCCTTGACCACATCCATGGGAATGGTCAGGCCGACATTCGTCTGGCTCGTTTCGGTAGGATGAAACCACACATAACCGGGCAGCACCTCTTCGGGAAAATGGACTTCGATATTGTCTCTAATACCAAGCACCAGACGATAGTAACCGCGCACTGCAAGTGCCTGATACTCCTGATACCGGGGCATTGCCATCTGTTTGCTTACAAAGGACTCGTTTCCATCGGCTCCGACCACCACTTTGGCTGTCCAAGACACTTCCCGGCCACCACCACGGTCAGCTTTAACCCCATAGGCCTGCCCATTCCTGCACAGAACCTCCGTCGTCCGACACCAATCCACAATTTCAACACTTGCTTCTCTGGCCACTTCCAGCAACAGATCATCCAAAAGAATTCTTCTACAGATTATGCTTGTCGCCGAGGCTGATTCATCCATCTTCAAAAT
>JAFLJW010000356.1 GCA_022712815.1 Pseudodesulfovibrio sp.
GCTTGACCATGAGCACGCGGATATCCTCGGCCATGGCAAGGATCAGCTTGCGGATATTCTCCGCCTGCTGCACCGCCTTGGACTCGAAATCCATCTGACTGATCTTGGTAACGCCGTCCACTATATCGGCCACGTCAGAGCCGAACAAATCTTCAATCTCGTCCACCGTGGTTTCGGTGTCTTCCACTGTGTCGTGCAAAAGACCTGCGGCAACAGTGGCTTCATCAAGCTGCATGGTGGCAAGCAGATAGGCCACGTTAATGGGATGGGAAATATACGGTTCGCCCGAACGGCGCACCACTCCATCGTGGGCCTGAGCAGAAAATACATACGCCCGCTGGATCAAATCCAGATCGGGGTTGTCAATATATGTCGCCACCTGATCGGTGATCTCGTTAATTCTAATCATCTGCCCTGCTCAATTCATGGCTCTCTTTGAAGTGACCTTGGAATCCACCATTTGGTGTAATTATAAGAAATACCCGCTGGTGCCGCTTTTATATTCTGAACACGCGCCTGGACGATTGGCAAGGATTTCGGGACATACAGAAAACAATATGGCACGTCGTCATGCAAAATCTGTTGCACCTTGTCATAAATCGGCTTGCGCTTTTCCTGAACAACAAGCCGCCTGCCTCGTTCCAGAAGATCATCCAGCTCCGGGTTCATGTACCGGGTAAAATTAAGTCCTCGCTCGACAGCTTGCGATGAATGCCATACACTATAAATATCAGGGTCTTGTAAAATATTCCATCCCAAAATAATAGCGTCAAACCGCCCCTTGTCCACGAATTCCTTGATGAATGCCGCCCACTCCACTGTCCGCAATTCCACCTGGATACCGATCTCTTTCAGCCGCTGCTGGAGAATGACACCGGTCTTGATACGCTGGGTATTGCCCTGGTTGGTAATAATGGAAAAAGCGAACGGGACGCCATCCTTGTCGAGCAATCCGTCACCATCGGTGTCACTCCACCCGGCATCGGCGAGCAACGCCTTTGCCTTCTCCGGATCGTACGGTCTCGGTTTGACAAAGTCATTGTACTGCCATGTTCCCGGCTTGTACGGACCATTGGCGGCCTCTCCCAGCCCGTAGAGCACACCCTTGACAAGTTCCCGCCGATCAATGGCGTAGTCAATGGCCTGGCGCACCCTGACATCCTGAAATATTGGCCGTTTGAAATTGAAACCGAGGAATGTGTACCCGAATGCCAGATACTCGAATTTCTGAAAACTCCCGTCCCAGCCCGGTCCCGATGTCTGATAAAGGTATTGAAGAGGTGTCAGATCCATGGAGTCCAGATTGCCGGCCTTCAATTCCAAAAATTGAGTAGAAAGATCGGGAATTATCCGATATACAATCCGTTCGATGTAGGGCTTGCCCTCAAAAAAATCAGGATTGGCCTCAAGGATCAACTGACTCCCGGGAACCCATTCCTTTAGGATGTATGGCCCGGCTCCAAGCGGCTCTCGACTGTATTTCGTGTTCAGCAGGTCCTCGCCCTCAAGGGCGTGTTTGGGCAGGATATCCATGGCCCAGGTGACCAGAGCCTTGGCAAAAGGCTTATCATATTCAACTTCAAATGAAAATTTACCGGTGAGTCTGAAACTTTTAACCGCCTTGAAATTCTCGGCATAGGCCGTGGGGGTCTCAGGATTTATCATCAAGTGATAAGTAAATTCGACATCCTCGCCCGTGAGTTGGCGGCCATCGAACCAGAAGATATCCTCACGCAACCTGAACTTGATCAGCTTGCCGTCATTGAGTACCTTAAAGGATTCGGCAGCATACGGAACCAGATTGATATCCTTGTCATACTCAAGTAAACTGACATAGATATGACTTGCCACAGCATGAGACGAACTATCGGTCGCAAGAGCCGAAATAAGGTTGCTTGGTTCGCCCAACATGGGCTGGATAATACTCCCGCCAAACTCCGGCTTGGAAGAAACATCAGCCGCAATGACAGGTTTGACGGGCGTTGCCGGACCACCACCCTCGCTGCATCCGATGAGCAGGGCCAAACCAAGGACAACTATAAGAAGATTGGTGAACCTCATTTTTCCTTGCAATAATAGAGTGGTTGGCCCATATAATTATACGAGCGTGGGGTAGACACAGCCAGTATGGACCAATGGGCATGAAAAGCCAAGACCGCTGGCACAGATAGAGTTATTTTATACGACTTGCCGAATGATATATATCTATGTAAATAGACCTGTTCATTGTTTCAGGCAAGACATGAAAAGAGTTTTAAATGACGAATGATGAAGAACAAATAGTCAAATCCATCTTACAGGATTTCATTGATAACAGCATTCCGGAACATATTCTGGAAGGTGCCAATGAAATAGTCGCCTCCAATGGCGTCATGAAAATGGACCTCAAAAAGAGGGATCAGTATTGGGATATTGATGGACAAATCCAGGGAGACGATTTCCAGAATTACACTTCTGAAGTCGGCATGAACCTCAACGACAAGACCATCAACTATTATTGCAATTGCCCGGACTCCTTTTCCGGTGTCTGCCGACACGTGGCCGCCACTACCGTCAAGCTTTTGAAATCACTGAAAACTGATTCCAAAGAAGTCCCTGTAGCGCGTACGGACTGGCGACAGACCTTTCGCCCTTTCTTTGCCTCCGAGCTTGAGCCGGAATCGGGCCGACACTATATTATCTACAGAATATACCCGGAACTTGGCCGACTTCAGGTCGCATTTTTCCGTGCCCGTCAG
The DNA here is from genome assembly GCA_022712815.1 of Pseudodesulfovibrio sp. Lineage (GTDB taxonomy): Bacteria > Desulfobacterota > Desulfovibrionia > Desulfovibrionales > Desulfovibrionaceae > Pseudodesulfovibrio. Next base: position 2,739 of record JAFLJW010000356.1, read on the forward strand.
AACAAATCCGGCATTTCCCAGGTGCAAAGCGAAATCACTCTGGCCCAAATCGTCGAAAATCCCGATTGGTGCGATTCCTCACCAGCCCTCCCCGGCGTATCCGAGCAAATCGGCCATTACCTCGACTATTGGGGCCACAAGGTCGAAATACCGGCAGGTCTGCACTCCTGGTTTTTCCGGGCCGTCAAAAACGAATACTATCTCTACCTGCGCGAAACCGATCAGCCAGTGACCATCGAGTCGAAGACCATGCAGCTCAAGCTCTCCCCTGCTCTAAGTGAGGACGGCCTGAATTTTGACATCCTGCTGGCACGTGAAGACAAAATGCCCTTCTCCATCACTGGTGAAGCGGAAATATTTTTCTACGGCCGATTGCCACTGTGGGTATACTACAAAAATTCGTTCTATCCGGTACAGACCGGCCTTGATCCGAAACTGATTCAGAGCATGGTCGAGAAAAAACCCATTGTCCCGCACGCCGATGTTTCCGAATTTCTGGACCGCGTCTGGACCAAGATTCCTGTTTCTGACCTGTATGGACAGGAAGATTTTCTGGAACGTATCGGACCTATTTTTCAGGATGCCGAGTATAATCCCAAACTCTATCTGGACGAGGAAGGCAGTCTGCTGGTCTTAAAAATCCAGAACATCTATGAGAATGAGCACGGTGAATTCATCATGCCCGGCCCGAACCCGGACCTGCAAACCGGCAGTTACCACGATGGTGGCAAAAGCTACCTCATCCGCCGCGCTCAGGACGAGGAAGCCCAGCTTTTCGCTGAATTGCAGGACATGAATTTCCAGGCCAGAAACAACCATATCTGGTTCATGGAGCAGGAAGAGGCCATCAATTTTCTGCTCGACTACTACCCGCAACTGGTTGAGGCGTACCGAGTTTTCGGCGAACAAAACCTGACACGCTACAAGGTCCGCACAACCGAACCCGTAGTCATTGCCGAAGTCGAAACGGACGAGGAAAACAAGTGGTTTAACCTCGAACTCTCCGTGGAGTATGATGAGCAAAGGGTACCCATTGACATCATATGGGAAGCCTGGACCAAGGGTAAGCGATACGTACAACTCAAGGACGGCTCCTATACGAGTCTGCCGGAATCCTGGCTCAACAAGCTGGGCCACAAGCTCAAGGCTCTCGGTTTCGACCCGGAAAAGACCCCGAAAACACAGTTCAATCAGTTTGAAGCACCGGTGCTTGAAAAGATTCTGGAAGACCTGCCACAGGCCAATACCGATGCGTTTTTCGTCAAGCTCAAGGAAAAGATCAACAACTTCGATGAGATCAAGGCTATTGATCCACCAGAAAAGTTGCAAGCAACTCTCAGGCCGTATCAAGTTCAAGGTCTGAGTTACCTCAATTTCCTGCGTGAATACGGATTCGGCGGTATCCTGGCTGACGAAATGGGCCTTGGAAAGACCATTCAGACATTGGCCTATCTCCAGTCCTTGAAGGACAAAGGTATTGATGGACCCAACCTGATTATCGTACCGACCTCGGTCCTGCCCAACTGGGAACGTGAAGCAAAAAAATTCGTTCCGGAACTAAAATGTTTAACTATTTATGGAGCCAAGCGCGACGACCTGTTCCAACATATCAAGAATTCGCAACTGGTCATCACCACCTATGCCCTGCTTCGCCGCGATCTGGAAGAACTGCTCAAATACGAATATGTCAGCATCATCCTTGATGAAGCACAAAACATCAAGAATCCCAATACGATCACGGCCAGGTCCGTACGGAAACTGAACGCAGGATTGCGCCTCTGCCTGTCCGGCACGCCCATTGAGAACAACCTGTTCGAGCTGTGGTCGCTCTTTGAATTTCTCATGCCCGGCTTCCTTGGTTCACAGCACACCTTCCAGCGCGGCATCGTCAAGCCCATCAAGGATGGCGACGAGGAATCCCTCGAATATCTGCGCACCCGCGTGAAACCGTTCATCCTGCGCCGCACCAAATCCGCAGTGGCCAAGGATTTGCCGCCCAAGATCGAGACTACTCATTATTGTGAATTGGTTGAAGAACAGCGCGAACTTTACAATTCCCTTGCCAAAAGACTCAAGGATCAGGTTCTCAGGGACGTGGAAGAAAAAGGCATGGCCAAGAGCCAGATGTCCATTCTGGACGCCCTGCTCAAACTCAGGCAGATATGCTGCCACCCACGGCTGTTAAAGCTCAATATTCCCGGTGTCTCCACCAACCTGCCCTCAGGCAAGTTCGATGCATTCAAGGACCTCGTGGTTGATATCATTGATGGCGGACACAAGATGCTGATCTTCTCGCAGTTTGTGCAAATGCTCCACATCATCCGTAACTGGCTCCAGATTCGTGAGATTCCGTTTACCTACCTTGACGGCTCGTCCAAAGACCGCTTTGAACAGGTTGACAAATTCAACGACACCCCGGAAATCCCTGTTTTCCTCATCTCGCTCAAGGCAGGCGGTACCGGACTCAACCTGACCAGTGCGGACTATGTCATTCACTACGACCCGTGGTGGAATCCGGCAGTCGAGAACCAGGCAACCGACCGCACACACCGAATCGGCCAGAAACGTCAGGTCTTTGCCTACAAGATGATCTGCCAGAACACGGTCGAGGAACGCATCCTCAAATTGCAGGATCAAAAGAGGGGCATAGCGGAAGCGATCATTCCCGGGCAGTCAGCTCTCAAGAGCCTCAGCCGTGATGATCTCGAAATGCTTTTTGAAATATAAATCTGCTGACACTAGGTAACAACATCTTGTGACCTTGTTTCAATGTGTTCGTAACGACACGGATTCAGGATTTTCGTATAGGACCAAATCATGATACATCCAATGTCCCAGGTCTACAATTGGACCACATTCATTTTTGATCCGCTCCATCACTTCTGGGAAAAGGATTCCACCCAGAAAGCCGTGGCCGGGGGTCTCATTTTCGTCTTCATCCTCGCCATTGCAGTCATTGAAGCAAAACGTCAGGGATGGCTTGTCGGGGGCATGGCTGACCGGATTCCCAACAGTCACTACATGGCCATCAACCTCGCGTTCACCCTGGTCCTTATTCTGGAAGTTATCAGCCTCATCTTCACACTGCCCTGTTCCATATCCAAGGCCGTGGGCAAGCAGTTCGAAATTCTGGCTCTCATCCTGCTGCGTAGCGCGTTCAAGGCTCTGGCAGATTTTCCTGAACCAATCGCCATTACCGGCCACGAACAGGAACTATGGGTCATCCTCTCCGATGGCAGTGGCGCCATACTAATATTCGCGCTCCTTGGCGTATATACCATGCTTCGTCGCCACCTTGATGAAACCCTTAAAGGCGGACCGATACTCTTCAAATTCGTTGCGGCAAAAAAGCTTGTCGCACTTATCATGCTTGGTATCTTCATCTGGATGGGCCTGAAGAACAGCATGCTCTTCGTAACCGGCCAAACCCCATTCAACTTTTTCCAGAGTTTCTATACTGTCCTGATTTTCAGCGATATATTACTGGTGCTCATCGCCCAACGATTCCTTCCTGAATTCAAAGCGGTCTTCCGCAACTCCGGCTTCGCACTCGCCACCCTGCTCATCAGACTGGCCTTGACTGCGCCACCTTTCTACAACGTTAGTATCGGCATTGGTGCAGCAGTATTCGCCTGCTTTCTCACGCTGATCTACAACACGTTTTATTCAAATTCAGCAAAATACAATCGCAAAAAAGTATAAATAAAAAAGGCTGGCCCCAACGGACCAGCCTTTCAAAATTACATACCAAACCAACCTAGAACGGCACATCATCCATGCCGCTGGCCTCGGACGGAAATGCCGGGCCGAGGTCTTCTTCCGGCTGCTGTGCCGGTTGTTGCACCGGTTGCTGAGCTGGCTGCTGAGGCTGTTGCTCCCCCTGCCCATGCCCATTCCCCTGCGGCTGGTTATTGTTCTGCTGATACCCGCCGCCCTGCTGCTGATAGCCGCCTTGCTGCTGACCGGGCTGTTTGAACTGTCCGTCAGGGACACGATCAAGTCCCTGAACATTATCAGCCACGATCTCGGTCATGTAGCGGTCCTGACCAGTGTTTTGATCCTGCCACTTGCGAGTCTGAAGTTTACCTTCAATCATCACGAGACGGCCCTTGCCGAGATAATTTCCACAGAACTCCGCAGTCTGACGCCAGGCAACTATGTTGTGCCACTCAGTGCGCTCGACCTTCTGACCGGTCTGCCTGTCACGATATCCTTCATCAGTCGCTATGGAAAATTTACAACGAGCCTGCCCATTGGGCGTATAGGACAACTCCGGATCGCGTCCGAGTCTGCCGATGAGGATCACTTTATTCATGCTGCCAGCCATATCAACTCCTTACGTAGGATAATTTCAATTTGAAAAAAACAGATATCAAAATTTAGCGACAATGTCTTCAAGAGCGTCAAGGCCATCTTCCAATTCATAGATCAACTTATCCGCATCTTTTGGTTGCCAGGAACTCAATGCGTCTTCAATCTTGAAACGTAAAGCTTCAACGTTCTCAGCACCATCCCGCAATGGATCGGCCTCGTTATCAGGGATAAGCCCGGCCCGAACTGCGTCAAAAACAGCCTGAGCGAGTTCAATCACGCCTTTTTTGGGGATGGCATCGCCACCCTCGCCCCAGACGAGTTTCCAAAGCAAGGGCCAGGTCTTCTTGACCTCATCCTCACTAAATGTCCAGGCAGACACACGAACTTGTAGAACTTTGCCCATGATCACTCCTTCGCCATATTATTCAAGGCTGATCAAAAAATATCAAAGGCCCAACACGGATGATGCCTTTTAAACAATCTACGCTTCTTCTTCCCATTCACTCTGAATGCGGGCAACCACGTCCTGAATGACGGTCAACTGATCTTCAGGACAAACGCCGATGAGAGGTTCACCCTCGTCCACATTATCACCACGGCCAAAATAGACGGAATAAATAATCCCGTCAGGGCCGCTATAAGCCAGAGGTGTCTCGCGTTTCATGCGGGAAACGATCAAAAACTCCATACCTTCATGCACCTTGACCGACCGCTTGCCAGACACCTTGAGCTTCTGATCCACTTCAGGGACAAAATAATACTTGGCCCGTTCCGGAGCACGAAAGAGGTGAAGAGCCTCCTGAAGAATCAACTCGATTACTTCCTTGCGAGTCATGTAGTGCTTGAGAGTCACCAATGGTTCGCCAGCTTCGACGAACTTTCCTTCAAGCTCGGAACGAATACTCTCGACCACACCTTTTTCCGGGGCAGTAATAGACTTCCTGTTCCGTTCACGGGTCAGGGTAGCCAGAAGAGTACCCGGCCTTTCCTTATATTCACCTTCCAGACCATGAACCTTGTCACCCTGCTTCAGACCTGCAAATTCCACGACTCCGGTATGCGGAGCCACGATCAAGATCTCCCGGTAAGGTGACGCTTTTACTTCATCGAGTAACTCTTTGATATTAAGCACTATAATTCCTTTGAATGTCTATCGGTTCGTTTTTTGCCCCTGCGTGCGGGCTAACGATAGTAAAGGTTGCGACCACCCATGGTCAAGAGGGACTGATGCAAGTTCTTTTTGGCCTCGCGGCGATCCCATATACCATGGATATGTCCCCGTGAAAGGGCGTGATACGCGCGATGGTAATCCGGCGCAATGGACATTCCGGTCGTTTCGGTAATGACCCCCGGTCCGGCAAAACCAATGTTGGAGGATTGCACCGCAAATTGATAGGGGGAACATCCCAGAAAACTGGCCACCGGCCCGGCATAGGAGTTGGTATCGTACAAAACAAGATACAACCCACCGGCATCGATGTAACGCCGCACGGCAATGGTGCAGCGAGGCATCTGAATGACGCCGTTGACCCCCTCCTGAATACGAATTCCTGCCGTACCATGAACATACGCTATGAACGGCAGACGTTTGCGCCCGGCCCGCTCTGCCGCCCGGATAAATTTCTCGCCCTCTGCCGCCCCGACACTGCCGCCGCGAAATGGAGCACACAAAACAGCGACCACGGTTTCGATACCATCCATGGCAGTCTCGAACGTGATGCAAGCGGACTTGAGTCCGGTCTTTTCCTTGGTTTTATCAAGCTTGAGATCAAACTGTTCGTAATTCAGAGGATTGATGGATTCGATCTGCCTGTTGAATTCCCTGGAATCCTGATAGGCGAAAACATTTTCCAGATACCACCTGTATTCCATGGGAAAATGATGACCACAGGAGGGACAGACACCGGCAAAATCACCAAAAAGATCGGGAGCCCACAGGTCGGGACACTGATGTATTCGCGCATTGGGACAAGAAATGGTCCGGTCTTCCTGACAACGCGGACTGGTCCAAAGCCACTCACTGCCCACCAAACAAGCTCCGTCTTCTGGGCAGGAGAGCCTGGTCAGTTTATTCCTGACCTCCTCGCCTTTATGAATCTGGTCCACATTGTTGCCGGGAATAATTCTGTCTACTGCTCTTTTGAGTGGCAAAAGCAGTTTATGACGAATCAGGTGCGCCTCGGCTCCCAAATCCTCGAACATGGCATCCAGACGTTTTTTTTGCCGCCCCAAGAGGTCGTATCGGAAAAATGAATGGATCGCCCAAACAGCTCCCTTTGTGGCGACTGCAATCCTTTTCAGGACGCCAGTTCCATCCAGACGGGCGTGGTGACTCATTCCCCGGAATTTACGCTGACGCAATTCAACGAGCCTGTCCAAAGCCGACGAAGACAAAGACCAACGCATGAAAATGGACTCGGCGTCATCGGTCTTGCTTGCGCGAATGACCATGGCCCGGTAGAGCTTCATGGATTTTACTTCACTAACCGCCTCGTTGGTGGCCTGGATCAACTCACGGCGCAGCTTACGGAAAAATTCGTAATGATTGGGGCGTGCGCCAAGGGGAGGCTCCTGAAGAACTCGATCAATATACCCATTTTTCAAATTGTCTTCAGCGGTAATGCACAACTGCGTGGCACATTTTTCTATCAACTCCGGTGTGGCCCTGGCCCCCCCCCTGAGTCCGCCCTCGATGGCCGCAGCCCCTTCAGGAGAAATAACGGAATAATATCCATGGGAAAGCATGATGCGCCTGTCGGCCAGACCGATAGCTTCAGCACCGCCGGAGCCACCCTCGGAAAAAACCGAGATGACCGGAACCTTGAGCGCGGCCATTTCGTATAGATTGCGCGCAATCTGTTGAGCAGCACCGGGCCAATCCTCAACAGGATATGCACCAGGGGTAAAGATAAAAGTATGAACCGGAATACTTTCGATCTCGGCGACCTTCATGTAATGCAATGCCTTTGCATTACCCCACGGCTTGACTGACCCGCCATTACGAAACGCCTCGCCATGACCTTTTTCCTGACCGATGACCATGACCATCTGATTGATGACCTTGCCTCCGACCCGACGAGAAAAATAGGCTCTGGCAATGAGCATGGCCGGATCGATATTGAACTCACCGCGTCCGCCGATCTCAATGTAATTGTCGTAAACATTTTCCAGGATATCCTTGAGACAGATACGTTGCGGGTGCCGAACAATGCGTACTCGATCCATGGGTGAAAGAATGCTGTCGAGTTTGCGTTCGGAAAAGGCGAAAAGATCTTCGAGCCTGTCCAATTCTTCGGACAAAACACTGCCCGATATTTTATTTTCCCGGTTGAGAAGATCATCCAGCTTGGTAGCCAGCAGACGAACATTATCCCCTTCCTTGCTGGCAAAAATATCACGGATGTAAGTCAGCCTATCCTTGAGTCCCTGGATTCTCTTCTCTGCATCCATATCAAAACTCCAGGATACTGCCGGTTTTGTCCCGCAGGAATTGGACATTGGTATGGAACCCTTCAGGTTTACCGCCGACAACACCAGTCAACGTCAACTCACTTAAAAACTGAAGACCTCGCGCCTTGACCTCAGCCAAATCTTTGCCCCAGATGATTGCCAAGGCCAGATTTGGATCAAATTCCATGGGAATCTCATATTCACAATCCGTGGGTACCTGCGTGTAAACATCAAGCCAATCGTGTTCCTGCCAGTC
>JAFLJW010000199.1 GCA_022712815.1 Pseudodesulfovibrio sp.
CGATCAGCCAGGGTCATGGCCTCGATCTGATCGTGGGTGACGTAAATGGTGGTGGTCGACAGCTGCTCGTGCATCTTGCGAAGCTCCATTCGCATCTGGGTTCTGAGCTGGGCATCAAGGTTGGAAAGCGGCTCGTCGAACAAAAAGACATCGGGCTTGCGCACCATGGCACGCCCCATGGCCACACGCTGCCGCTGACCGCCGGAAAGCTCGGACGGCTTGCGGTCCAGATACGGCTCAAGCTCCAAAGTCTGGGATGCCTCGTCGACCTTGGCCCTGATTTCGTCCTTGGGCAATTTGCTCATCTTGAGCGAAAACCCCATATTCTCACGCACGGACATGTGCGGGTACAGGGCGTAGTTCTGAAAAACCATTGCCACATTGCGCTCCTTGGGCGAGACCTGATTCACCACCCGGTCACCAATGAGAATCTCACCGCCGCTGATGACCTCAAGCCCTGCGACCATCCGCAGCACCGTGGACTTGCCACAACCGGATGGCCCGACAAGGACAATGAACTCATTGTCCATGATCTTGAGATCAATGCCGTGAACCACTTCCACATCGCCGTATCGTTTGACGACTTTCTTCAACTCAACATTTGCCATGCTCTACCCGTCTCTTTTTGTTTCCCATTCGTAACACTCTATTTCGTTAAAAAATAGTATACTGACGTGTGGTTATACTTCTCATCTGGTTGCAGGACTATGGATAGAAAATCCTGCCTGTTCGGTGCGTCCGTGTATGCCTGCGTCTCCAGACAAAACCCTGAACGAAAACCGTACACGATGCCCGATTTGCCGAAAATCGACGCGGGCATATGATTGCCGGAATAAAACTGCACCCCCGGCTTTGTGGTGTGAACTTCCAGAATACGGCCCGTGGTCAATTCATACGCCCTGGCCGCCAGTCTTAGCGATTCCGAGTCATCGTCCAGTACGAAATAGTGATCATATCCCTGCCCGATCACAAGCGGCTCGCACTTGGCATCTATCCGGCTGCCAATGGTGGGTGAACCCGTGAAGTCCAGCGGTCCTCCTGCCACGTCTGCCAACTCTCCGGTTGGAATCTGGTCTTCATCCGTTACCATGAACCGGCTGGCCGGGATGGTCAAAACATGGTCGAGGCAGTCCTTTTCCGGGTGGCCGGACAGATTGAAATAGCTGTGGTTGGTCATGTTGACCACGGTTGGCATGTCGGTGGTCGCCCGGTAATCCATGCGCAATCCGTTGTCGATCAGGGTGTAGCTGATCGTCACGTCAAGATTGCCGGGATAGCCCTGCTCTCCGTCCCTGCTCAGGTAGGTCAGGGTCAGGCGCGGCCCATCCGGGGTCTCCGCTCCATCGGCCTGCCAGACACGGGTGTTGAAGCCCTCGGAGCCACCGTGCAACTGGTGTTTTCCATGGTTCCTGTCCAGCACATGCTCCACGCCATTTAGCGTGAAACGTGCGCCAGAGATGCGGTTTGCCACACGGCCCACAGCGCATCCGAAGAAACAGCAATCGTTCAGATATTCATCGAGAGAATCATAGCCAAGGACCACATCGGCCATGATTCCGGCACGATCCGGAGCGGTCAGGCGCGTGATGATACCTCCGTATGTGGCGATGGACGCTTCCATGCCGCGCCCGTTGACCAGCGTGAACAGCTCAACCGGAGTTCCATCCGGCATGAATCCCCATTTTTGGCTCGTGATACTCATTCTTCCTCCCTCGGATGGGAAGAGCCTCGGATGAGAAGTCTGGTGTTCAGCGTCACGGTTTCCGGCACAAAGTCATCTTCAGCGTCGAACTGTTTCAAAAGCAGCGTCACAGCCGTCTGTCCCATCTCAAAGGCAGGCTGGTAGACCGTGGTCAGTGCGGGGTCGATCAATGCGCCAGCCGGAGTGTCGGAAAAACCGACCAGAGCCACACTGTCCGGGATGCGGACCCCGGCTTCCTTGAATCTTGAAAACAGTCCCACGGCCACCGGGTCGTTAATGGCCAGAATCGCCTCCGGCAATTCGTCCAGAGCGAGGTATCGCTCGGCTCCCTTGCGGCCATCTTCTTCACGATACCCGCCGTGCAAATGAAATTTCTCCTCGACCTCAAGGCCGTTGTCCCGCATGGCATCGCGGTAGCCTTCAAACCGCCGTCGATTCAAGGCAATACCTTCCAGCCCGGCCATATGGCCTATGCGTCGATAACCGGACTCAACAAGATGGACCACAGCCTCATATGCGGCCCTGTAATCATCCACGACCACTTTGCTGGTGGATAATTCTTCCACCACGCGATCAAACTGGACCATGGGAATACCCTGCTTGAGGACACCGGAAAGATGGTCAAAACTGGTAGTTTCCGAGGATATGGCGATAAGCAATCCGGCCACCCGGTGAGAGACCAAGGCCTGAGTGTTGAGAATCTCACGAGCCAGAGTCTCATTGCTCTGGCAGACCATGATCGTGTAGCCGTTTTCGTAGGCAATCTCTTCGATGCCGCTGATGACCGTGGAAAAAAAGTGGTGCCGAATTTCAGGCACGATAACGCCGATGGTACTGCTGCGTTTCTTCTGCAACGACTGAGCGAGCTGGTTGGGATGATAATGGTGTTTTTCAGCGAGAGCAGTGACCCGTTTCTTGGTCGCATCGCTGATATCCGGATGATCCCGCAAGGCACGCGACACCGTGGACGGCGACACGCCAAGCTCTCTGGCAAGATCTTTGATCGTGAACTGCGCCATGACCGTTACCCGTTTTCCCCGTCAGCCCAAGTGGGCTGGATGCAGACATTGCCGGGCTTGCGTACCAGGAGCGGCAATGTCGAGGCGGGACCAAAAACAGCATCCATCAAGGTCCGGTACGTTTCAAACCTGTCGTAAGGTACATAGGCCTGTATCGTTCCGGCAAAACCGCCGCCCTGTATACGCCATGCGCCATCTCCCTGAAGAAAACGCTCGGTGAGAGTCAGTGCCACAGGGATACCCTGTTCCAGAAAATTTGTCGTGCTGATGCAATTTTGCAGAAGCCGCCATGAGGAATCACCGGATGCGTTGACCAATTCAAGGTACGTATCCATGTCGCCCGACCTGAGAGCGTCCGCCTGCCGGACGGCCCGTTCACTTTCCTCTATGAAATGAATAAGCCGCAGCAAAGCCCGGTCGCCCGCTTCACGTCGAATCTGCGGGGCTGCGTCAAGCACCTGCTCCATGGTCAGGCCACGCGCCACGTCCTGACCAAGCACTCTGGCCGCGCGGCCCATTTCTTCGGGAATGGCCGCATATTCCAGCGTCAGATCAGCGTGGCTGCTCCCGGTATCCACCATGGCAAGCTGATAACCGGAGTCTCCGAAATCAAAGTCAATCTCATGCACGATGGGCAGGGTCTGGTCCTGAAGATCGATGGACAATATGCCTTGGGCCGCGCAGGTGATCTGGTCCATGAAGCCGCACGGTTTGCCGAAATGGATATTCTCGGCCTTGCGCCCGATGGCAGCCAAATCCACGGGACCGACCTTTTCGTCATTGAAAAGAGAATTGAGAATCTGGCCCACGCAAATTTCAAAGGCAGCGGAAGAACTCAACCCCGAACCGATCGGAACATCTCCTGAAATACAGGCATCGAATGCGCCGATGGTCCATCCTCCGGCCTTGAACCCATGGACCACACCACGGACCAAAGCGGCGGAGGTTCCTTCCTCTTCCTTGCGCGGAGCCAGATCGTCAAGCCGGACCTTGATCGTATCGGGAAATCCTTCCGACCAAATGCGAATGATATTACCCTCAGTGGGGGCCGCCACGGCCAGACAATCGAAATGCACGGCTGCGGCCAGAACCACGCCACCGTTGTGATCTGTATGATTGCCGCCCAGTTCGGTCCGTCCCGGAGCACTGACCAAAATCACCTGTTGCCCGCTGAACCATTTCTCCATGCGTAACAACAAATTCTGATACCGCTGCAATTGCACACAGAGCGAGGACTCGCCATACAAAGTACGCAAAGTCGAATCCAGACCACCACGCCTGAGAGCGTTCAGGTAACCGGCCAGCGGTTCCATCACTTGCTCTCCATGTAGTGAATTTCGGATTGCTCCCGGATGCGAACGGCAGCGGCTTCGGCAGTCAGGTCACGCTGGGGCATGGCCAGCATTTCATAGCCGACCATAAATTTCTTGACCGACCGGGACCTGAGAAGCGGCGGATAATAATGGAGATGAAAATGCCAGTGAGGATGGTCGCCACCGTCTGATGGCTGCTGATGGATACCCATGGAATAGGGAAACGAGGTCTGGAAAAGATTGTCGTAGCGCGTACCAAGACAAACCATGGCGTCCGCAAGGTCCACCCGTTGCTTACCGTTCATTTCAAGGATGGAACCCATGTGCTCCTTGGGCAAAATCATGGTCTCAAACGGCCAGAAAGCCCAGAACGGAACCAGTACGACAAATGAATCGTTCTCGAAAATCACCCGCTCGCCAGCCGTAAGCTCACGCTCCAGGTAGCGGCAAAGCAGACACTCACCCTTGTCAGCCAGATGACCGGCCTGCCGGGAATCCTCCATGGCCGGAAACATGGGGACACTCCTAGTGGCCCATATCTGGCCGTGGGGATGAGGGTTTGAACAGCCCATGACAGAGCCACGATTCTCAAAAATCTGGATGTAGCCAATGTCGTCGCGCCCGGCCAATTCCTTGAACTGATCACACCAGAGGTCGATCACCTTTTCAACGCGCCTGACACCCAGTCGGGCCATGGAAAGATCGTGACGCGGGGAATAGCAGATGACCCGGCAGATGCCCGTCTCCGGTTCGGCCACCAACAAATCATCGGCAGGCGGCATCTCATCAGAAGAAATGTTGGCGGGAGATTCGGGCAGGAGAGCAGCAAAATCATTGGTAAAAACAAAGGTGTCAGCATAGTCAGGGTTGATTTCCCCACCGGCCCGGACATTACCGGGACACAGGTAGCACGTCTCGTCATGCTCAGGCAGAGTCGCCATGTCCGGCTCCTCCTGTTGGCCTTGCCATGGCCGCCTGGTCCTGTGAGGCGAGACAAGCACCCACTCGCCTGTGAGCTGATTGAAACGCCGATGCGGATTGTCGTCAAAATACATAAAATCCCCCCCCCCAAAGCATCAATTCACACCACTTGAAACAGCACAACTCGCCAAGACTTCAGATTTTCAAGGTTTTTCCGCAAACGTTTGCGAAAGTGTCTTCCAATGGACCATACAGTACTGTTTATGTCAAGAACCAGCGACAAAAATGAGTGGTACGGCTATCTTGTAAATGAATTGGGAGAAGGCGCAATTACACATGAATGCACCTCACCTTTCGGCAAAACAAATCACCTGATTAAGCATATTTTTCTCTTGCTCCCACTGCGGATGGGGCACCTCTCCGCCTCCATCAAATCCAGAAAAAAAAGAAGGCCCACCGTAACGGCAGGCCTTCTTTCAATTTCGATAACCGGAAAAGCTACTTGATGAAGAGCATTTCCTGGTAGCTGGGCAAGGGCCACAGATCATCAGCCACAACGCCTTCCAGAGAATCGGCGACTTCGCGGACGTCCAGCATGGCGGGCAGAATCTTGGTGGTCAGGTAGGCAGCCTCGGCCTCAACGGACTTGAAGTCGTCCTTGTCCATCAGTTTTTCAAGGTCCACAGTATTTTTCTGAAGATCACGCAACTTGTTGGTGATTTCTTCCAAAAGGCTTATTCTGGGCTCGATACCAGCGGCTTTCAGGCTGGCGGCGGTGGAAGCCAGCTCGCCCTGATAGCGGATAGCTGAGGGCAGGATGATGGTCTTGGCAATCCTCACAACCAGCAGAGACTCGGTCACAATGGCCTGATTATACTGCTCATGGTAGATTTCAGTACGAGATTCCAGCTCATCCTTGGACAGGACTTCGTACTTCTCGAACATCTTGACAACATCCTTGTCGGAGATGATCGGCAGGCTGTCAGCAGCAGTTCTCAGGTTGGGCAGGCCGCGCTTCTTAGCTTCTTTCTGCCATTCGTCTGAGTAACCATCGCCGTTGAAAACAATATAACCATGTTTCTTCATGATCCCCTGAATTACTTTCTGACAAGCATCGTTGAGCTTTTTCTTGTCTCCCTGGGTGATCTTTTCAATCTCGTCACAGACGAAATCCAGAGACTCGGCCATCATGGTGTTCAGGGCAACCTGAGAACCGGCGATGGACTGATTGGAACCCACGGCGCGGAACTCGAACCGGTTGCCGGTAAAGGCAAACGGACTGGTACGGTTACGGTCACCGGCATCCGAGGGCAGTGCAGGCAGGGTGTCGACACCGACACGCAACTTGGCTTTGTGCTTGCTGTTCTTGAGGTTGCCTTTCTCGATCTGCGCGAAGATATCGGTCAGTTGCTCTCCAAGGAAGATGGAGATGATGGCCGGAGGAGCTTCGTTGGCACCCAGGCGATGATCATTACCGGCAGAGGCGACGACTGCGCGGAGCAGCTTGCCGTATTTTTCCACGGCGCGGATGGTGGCTGCGGTAACAGCCAGGAACTGCATGTTTTCGTGCGGGGTGTCGCCGGGGCTGTACAAGGAACCCTGAGACGGGGTGGAAAGGGAATAGTTCAGGTGTTTGCCGGAACCGTTGATGCCTGCAAAGGGCTTCTCATGCAGCAGACAGGCCATGCCGTAACGTTTGGCAACGGATTTGAGAATGGTCATGACCATCTGGTTATGGTCAGTGGCCAGATTGGACTGCTCATAGAGAGGGGCCAGCTCAAACTGGCCGGGGGCCACTTCATTGTGACGGGTCTTGACCGGTACACCGAGCTTGTACAGTTCGCGCTCGACTTCCAGCATGTAGGCCAGCACGCGGCGCGGGATGGCACCAAAGTAGTGATCGTCCAGTTCCTGCCCCTTGGAGGGCTTGGCACCGAACAGGGTTCGTCCGCAAACCATGAGGTCGGGACGGGCAAAGTAGAAATTGCGATCAAGCAGGAAGTATTCCTGTTCGGGACCGGCATTGGATACGACCATCTCGCCGTTGTCGTTGCCAAAGATGCCAAGGAAACGTCTGGCAACCTTGTTGACCGCCTGATTGGCGCGTAACAGCGGGGTCTTTTTATCCAGCGCGTGACCCTTCCATGAGATGAACGCGGTGGGAATACACAGGAAAGTACCGTTGGGATTTTCCAGAATGTAGGCCGGGTTGGTCACGTCCCAGGCGGTGTAGCCACGGGCTTCAAATGTGGCACGCAGGCCGCCGGACGGAAAACTGGATGCATCAGGCTCACCCTGAATGAGCAGATTGGCGTCGAACTCTGCAATGGCCCCGCCTTCACCGTCAGGGGTGAGAAAACCGTCATGCTTTTCGGCGGTCAGGCCGGTCAGCGGATAAAAAACATGGGTATAGTGAGTGGCACCCTTGGACAAGGCCCATTCCTTCATGGCGGCAGCAATCGGTCCGGCAATGGAAGAATCCATTTCCTCGCCGGTGGTCTTGGTCTTCATCAAAGACTTGTAGACGTCCTTGGGAAGCATGCGCTTCATGACCTTGTCGCTAAAGACATTGGAACCAAAGATGTCCGCAGGGGATGTTTCAGCAAAATTCAGAGGTTTGGTTGTCGGCTTGTAGTTGGTTACCGCAGCAATTGCGTTCTGACGAGTCTGATATCCGCTCATGTAATACTCCTTAAAAGTAGGCAAAAATAGTGGCTTGGGTCGGCACGTGCCGGACCAAAGGGCAGCCTGACCCTTATTCTCTAGATCGCCCATACAGCAAGGAGCATACCAAATCTAAAAAGTGAATTATTATATAGAGATACAAGCAAAGGTTCTTTTTTTAAACAGATAAATCATACGAAATTGTATTTTCTTACCCCATTTTACCGACTTTCGGCTTACAATTTCGTTAACAAAATAGAGATGATTGTCAAGTAACTGTAAAAACTGACCTTAATTATGACATAAATGAGAATGAAGGAGGGGAGTCAAGGGTGGAGAGTCATGGTTTCCAGACCTTTCACCAGGTTTTGACAGATTTCTGAAGGACAAAATTGGCATAACCGCCATTCTCCGCCACTTCCACGATCTGCTGCCCTGTCGGGAAAAGTCAACTCCAAAAAACCGTAAACAACTGCTTCAAAATGGCGCGGGAGAGAAGAACTCCAGAGATTGCCGGGTCACGGGATGACGAAAGCGCAGGAGTGATGCATGCAGCTTCAACTGACCGGGAGCGGTGCCGGTTCCGTAAAGCCGGTCGCCCACGATGGGAAAGCCAAGTCCCTCGGCGTGGGCGGAATGCAGCCTGAGTTGATGGGTCCGGCCAGTGAGCGGCATGAACTCGATCCGGGTCCTACCGTCTTCCGCGTCGATCTTGCGCCACCTTGTCGTGCCGGGCTTGCCGTCCACCGGATCATGGACCTGGTACGGCCTGTTGTCCGGGTCCAGCCGAAAGGAAAGTTCGATCACCCCGGCATCCTCCTCGACCCTTCCGTCGATGAGCGCGATATACCGCTTGCCCACCAGCCGGTCCATGAACTGCATGGACAAACTGCGCTGGGTCTTGGTGGTCAGGGCCATGACGATCAGCCCGGAAGTGTCCTGATCAAGGCGGTGGACCGAGGGGAACTCGATGCAGTCCGGGTAGAGTTTTTTGAGCCTGCTGACCACGCAGTCCTGATTCTCCGGCCCGACACCGGGTACGGACAACAGGCCGCCGGGCTTATCGACGACCACGAACAGGGAATCTTCATGAATAATGGTCAGGCCATCACAGCGGTCAGAGATCACTTGCAGTCCAGTCCGCAGAGCATATAGCCAAGGATACGCCCGCACTTGTTGGAGCAGGAAACATAGACCTTGCCGTGTTTTTTGGTCCCGGAGAGATTTTCCTTGCCAAAAAAGAATTCTGCCAATCCAAGCGGGGTCAATCCGTGCCGGGCGGCATAGCCGAGCAACTTGGGAGCGCAGCAGTCGCCTGTACCTGTGGGTATGCCGCCATTACCGTTCACGATATCAGGCAACGACGAGAGTTCGCGGCGGAAATTCGGTATCCGGTACAGGGCATGAATGTCCTTCATGAGAGCCTGTGACACGGCTTTGCGTTTATCGACCAATGGCTTTCGTTCAGGGGAATCTCCGGGCAGTCCGTCGATCTGGCGACCCATGCGCTTGATCATCCGCTCCACACCAGAACAGATGCGGTTCAGGGCGTCTACGTCCACCAGTGGCGGCACCCATCCGGATACTTTCCACGCGGAGTTATACTGACCGGAAAAGGCCTTGAGCACACCGGTATTCCCGTCCTTGTCACGGCAGACCAGCACGCCGAACATCTGGCCTCTGGCATCGCCATACAGATAGTCGGTGGAAAACCGGGGATCGGCCTCGGATTCGGGCAGGTCAAAATCGATACGCCCTGTTCCATCGAGTTTCTTGAGAAGGGAAACCGCTGGCTCTCGCGCATAGCCAATGACCAGCCCGTGATCCCGATCACAACGGGAACAAAAGCCTTTGTATCCAATGCGAGGATCATACGTTCGTGCAAGTTCTATTAATTTGAATATCATAATAATAAACCCCACCGCCTTGGGCGATGGGGCCATTCTACACGGTCTGCCCATTAGGACAAGACATAATCTATGAAATATCCACACCCTCGGAACCCAGGAATTCGATGGAGATAATTTCGTATTCGATCCGGCCACGCGGAGCGTCCACAATGGCTTCATCGCCCACTTCCTTGCCAAGAATGGCCTGCCCCATGGGGGACATGACGGAGATGGAACCGAGCTTGTGGTCCGCATCATCGGGACCGAGCAGGGTGTATCGCTTGGTTTCCTCGGTGTCGATATCCTCGACCACAACGGTGGCACCAAAGGTGGCCCGGTCGCCGCTCAGGGTGTTCAGATCAAGCTCATCAAACAGCGGCATTCGGGAATTGATGTAGGAAATACGCGCCTCAAGCATCCCCTGACGCTCACGGGCAGCATCATATCCGGCGTTCTCGCTCAGGTCGCCCTCTTCTCTGGCTTCCTTGATGGCCTGAATAATGGCAGGGCGTTGAGCCTTGAGATCCGCCATTTCCTGCGTGATCTTCCTGTAACCTTCTTTTGAAATCGGAATACGATCCATTTTTCAAACCCTCATCTGGTATCAATATAAAAAAAGATGCAGATCACGCGGCTTCTCCAAAAGAGGGGCCGCGCCCCTGCAAATACATAATTTCGACGTAACAGGTAGTTCGTTAAAACATAGAGAGGCTGCGGTCAAGTAGCTAGCCGCCCACTCCGTCCGATTTATCAACAGCCCGGTTGGCCCCCTATTTTTTCCACGGAGATGTCGAAAAATGAACCGAAGCAGTTGACACACCCCGCCTTCTAATCCAACTATAATCTTTTAACGGGACCGGAGCAGGATGCTTTGCCCGCCATTTTTTTTGGACCCTGACATTTCAAATCAGGACAACGCAACCGCCTGCCCGCCGCTTTCACTCAATTGCGACCGGCCGGAACTGTACCGGAGGAATAATGTCAAAGCTACGCATGCTGCTCGCAGTGGCCCTCATGGCCCTCGTGCTCACCCCAGGACTGGCCGCTGCCAAGGATTTTACCATCGGCCTGATTCTGGTCGGTCCCTACAATGACCGAGGATACAGCCAGGCTCAGTATGACGGAGCAAAATACGTCGAGGCAAACATGCCCGGTGCAAAACTGATCTATCTGGACAAGGTCAATCCCGCTGACCGCCCCGGTCTGACCATCCCTCAGGTGGTCGACGACCTGATCGAAAAAGGGTCTGACCTGATCATTGCCGGGTCAGACGACATGAAAGACGGCATCCTCGAAGCCGCCAGCATGCATCCTGACACAACCTTCATCCATGCCTCCGGCGACTCCGTCTGGACCGGCAAGGCCCCGGCCAACCTCGGCAATATCTTCAGCCGCATGGAATACGCCAAAATGATGGCTGGCTACGCCGCTGCCATGACCACCAAGACCGGCAAAATCGCCGTGCTCGGTCCTTTGGTCAACGAAGAAACCCGCCGTCTGGTGGTATCCGGCTACCTCGGTGCCCATTATGCGTGGACGCAAGTTCGCGGCAAGGACGCCAAGGACCTCCAGTTCAGCGTCAAATGGATCGGCTTCTGGTTCAACATCCCCGGTGTCACCGCCGACCCGACCCAGGTTGCCAATTCCCTGTTTGATTCCGGCCATGACGTACTCATCTCCGGTATCGACACCCCGGAAGCCGTGACCGTTGCCAAACAAAAACGCGAACAAGGCATTGAAGTCTACGCCATGCCCTACGACTATGAAAAGGCCTGCGAAGGTCAGGGAGATGTCTGCATAGGCGTTCCCTACTTCAACTGGGGTCCTCCGTTCCTGCGTATTGCCAAACAGGTTCAGGCAGGCACATACAAGCCCATCTTTGAATGGGAAGCCCCCTACTGGGCCAACATCAACGACCCTGACAAGTCCTCTGTCGGGTTCATGCCCGGTCCCGGCATGTCCGCAGAGACCAAGGCCAGCCTTGACAAGTTCATCTCCCAGCTCGGTTCCGGTGAGGTCAACCTGTTCACCGGTCCGCTCAACTATCAGGACGGCACCGTCTTCCTGAAGGCTGGCGAAAAGGCCACTGACAAGCAGATTTGGTACATGAACCAGTTGCTTGAGGGCATGGAAGGACTGTCCGGCGCCAAATAGCTCACACATTCATGATCGTCTTAAAAGACATACATAAACATTATGGCCGGGTTCGGGCCAACGACGGCATCAGCCTGACCCTCGAACCCGGCCATATCTATGCCCTTGTCGGTGAAAACGGTGCTGGCAAAAGCACACTCATGCGCGTGCTGGCCGGACATACCCGCCCCACCAGCGGCCAGATCGGGATCAACGACAAAACCATCTCGCACCTGACGCCGAAACTCGCCCGCAAGTATGGTGTGGGCATGCTCTATCAGGACCCGCTCGATTTCCCGGCCATGCCCATCTGGGAGAATTTCCAGCTCGGTGCGCCAAAGCGGACCAAGCGCGAAGTGATCGACATCCTCGGCGAGCTGTCCTACCGCCTTGATGCCTGCTTCCTGCCGGACGAAACCGTGTCCTCCCTGACCGTGGGAGAACGGCAGCTCCTCGAACTGCTACGTTTGCTGGACCTCGGCGCGACCACCCTGATTCTGGACGAACCGACCACCGGCATCACCCCGGAACAGAAACAAGACCTCTTTAACCTGCTCATGAAGCTGGCCCGCGAAGAAAACCACACCATCATACTGGTCACACACAAACTATCCGAAGCTCTCGAAATGGCGGATTCCATCCTGATCATGCGGCAGGGCGCACTGGTTTCCACCCTGACCCCGCCCTACGATGAAAATGAACTGGTCAGCCTCATGTTTGGTGAGGCCGCCAAGGGCGTGGTGTCCGAACTGCCCGAAATCCCATCGCCCGCCCCTCCTCCGCGACTGAGGATGAACGACGCCCTTTTTGCCGGACCGAAATACTCCATGGGATCACTCAATTTCACGGCCCGGCCCGGCGAATGTATCGGCCTTGCCGGGCTTGACGGCAGCGGACAGGAACTCTTCCTGCGCGGACTGTGCGGACTGGATCGCATGCCCGGCGGCACCCTTGAGCTGAATGGCAAGACTTTCCGTTCCAATGATTTCAATGTGCTGCGCAGGGCTGGCGTCCATTTCGTACCTGCCGACCGGCTGGGCATGGCCTTGTTCCCGGCACTGAGTCTCATGGAACACATCACGCTCACCTTCCCGGACCACAACGACGACCTTGGCGAATTTTACAAGAGCCAGTGCGTAGAGCGTTTCAACCTGCGTGCTGATCCCGACACCCAGGCGGACGAGCTGTCCGGCGGCAACCAGCAGCGTCTTTTGCTCTCGCTCATCCCGGATAATGCCTCGCTGTTGCTCATGGAATACCCCACACGCGGGCTGGACGCCGGTTCGTCAAGGCAGGTCTGGAACCATCTCAAGGACCGCTGCGCCAAAGGCGCGTCCCTGATTTTCTTTTCCCCGGACCTCGACGATGTGCTGGAGCACAGCCACCGCATCATAGTTTTCTATGACCGGGCCATTGCCGCCGTGGTTGATCGCAAGGATGCCACAATGGACGTCATCGGCGCACTCATGGCCGGAAAAACGCTGGCAGAAATCAAGGAAGGCCAGCAATGAAACGAGACTCCTTCCTGGAACAAATCGGCTGGCTCGGCGCAGCCCTTGGTCTGGCCCTGCTGCTCACGGTTCTCGTGGCGCTCCCCGCTGGCGCACCGCCCTTTGAAACCATCTATGTCCTTTTCAAGGGCGGCCTGAGTTCCATTTCCAAGATCGGACGCGTGTTTTCGGTCTGGGTGCCGCTCACACTCTGTGCCGTGGGGCTGCTTCTCCCGTTCACGGCCCGGTTGTGGAATATCGGCGTGGAAGGTCAGGTCATCATGGGAGCCATATTCTGTACGGCGGCCCTGCGACCCTACGATGAAGGCGGCATGATGCAGATCGCCATCGCCATCGGTGCGGGCATGCTCGGCGGCGCACTATGGGCGTTACTGGCCGGACTGCTCCGCGTCTTCGGACGGGTCCATGAAATATTTTCTGGACTGGGACTCAACTTCGTGGCCCTTGGCGTGACGCTCTGGCTCATCTTCGGACCATGGAAACGCGCTGGTGTGGCCTCCATGTCCGGCACCCAGCCCATCGACATCAGCCTGTGGCTGCCAAAAATCGGCAAGCTATCGGTCAGTTGGATTGGTCTGGCCCTGACCATCACAGCCATCATCGCCGTCTACTTCCTGCTGCACCGCACCAAGTGGGGGCTGAAACTCCGGGCCGTGGGTGAAAATCCAAAGGCCGCGACTCTTTTTGCGCTCGGGCCGCGCCGTCGTCTGCTTCAGGCCTTCATGATTTGCGGGGCCTGTGCCGGTCTGGCCGGTGCCACTCAGGTTCTCGGCGTCTATCACCGCCTGCTCCCGGCCATTTCATCCAACTACGGCTACACCGCCCTGCTGGTGGGCATGATGGCATCCTACCGCTTGGGACTGGTGCCGTTCATCTGCCTCTTTTTCGCCATCCTCAATGTCGGCTCAATCCAGTTGCCGCTCCAGATGGGACTTGATTCATCCCTGAGCGGCGTCATTCAGGGCGTCATGGTCTTGTCGGTATTCATTATCCAAGGTGTGCGAATGTGGGTTCGGGAACGAGAGGAAGTGGACTGATGGAAATCTTTGCGCTGACCCTTGCCGGAATTTTCATGGCCGGAGCACCGCTGGTGCTGGCAACACTTGGCGAAACACTGACCGAAAAAGCAGGGATCATCAACCTGTCGCTGGACGGCTCCATCCTGCTGTCCGCGATGACCGCGTTCGCCATTTCCACCACTTTTGACAACCCGTGGCTCGGGGTGCTGGGCGGCATGGGTGTCGGCGCACTCATCGCAGGCGTGCTCGGTATCATCGGCATCTACCTCGGCCAATCCCAGCTTGCCGTGGGGTTCATCCTGACCCTGCTCTGCCGGGATCTGGCCTACTTCCTCGGCCATTCATTTTCCCGCCAGCCCGGTCCGGACCTCGGCATGTGGACCATCCCCGGCATCGGCGACATCACTTTCATCGGCCCTCTTTTCGGCTCGCAATCCCCGGTGGTCTACCTGAGCCTGTTCGCCATTTTCCTCTGTTGGTGGTGGATGTACCGCACCGAAGGCGGCATCAGACTTCGCGCCGTGGGAGAATCCCCGCGTGCGGCATTCGGACGCGGCATTCGCGTGCGACTGGTCAGATTATGCTACTGCTTGGCAGGTGGTGCGCTGGTCGGCATGGCCGGGGCCGCCTATTCACTGGCCGTCAAGCCGGGCTGGGGCCGTCCGCAGGGGTGCGAAGGAGCAGGCTGGATCGTGCTGGCCATCGTCATTTTCGGAGGCTGGCACCCGGTACGGGCCGCGCTGGGCGCGTTCTTCTTCGCCGCGATACAGATATCCGGCATCTATTTGCAGGATGTTTTCCCATCCATCCCGGCCCCGGTTTTTCAGGTGGCCCCCTTCCCCATAATGATCCTCACCCTGCTCGCCATGAACACGGGCCGCATGGGCTGGGTGCAGGACTTCGTCCGCCGCTACCCCTTCCTCAAAAATGCCTCCAAAGGCTGGTCCGTCGAAGCCCCGGCCGCACTGGGAGAAGATTTCAACCCGAAGAAGGGATTGTAGCCAACTCTCTCCAGTCCCCAAAAACAGCAAAAGAGAAGTACTAACAAGGTCACTCTGAAAGACTGTTGAAAAAAGGTACAAGTGCAAGAACGTTACAAGCTTCGTAATTCGTGAAGAATCCTTGCCCCCAGAATAATCGTTTGAATGACGAACTTTTCATTATTAACGCTGATAGCTACCGCGATCTTGGTCTTTTGATCGTAAAAGTAGGCTGTTCCGAAACCCGGAAAAGTACCCAGTTTACCTACAAATGTAATCGCGGGATCTTTAAATTTGAATAAAGTGCAGCCATCAAGAAAACTTCCTGTATATTCCCAACCTTCGCCTTTGGCTGTAAATTGAGCATTTTTCCCGTTGGAAAGCTTTAGAGGGGTAAGCGCTATTGTATTAAAAACATTGTTTTTTAACACCTTATCAAGGTTGACGAGTCGCACTAATTCGCTGAGAGAAGCCTCTATGTTGCCTGTCCCCTTGGCTATAGCCAGACTTGCCATAATAGGTAGCCCCACGATATCAGCAGAATGAGTGTACCCACAAGACCGGTGCCGTATGATATCGTAATCTTTGCCGACAACAAGAGATTTCATACCAAGTTTTTCGCAAATAATTTTCTGAACCTGTTCTTCATAGCTCTTGCCCGAAACAAGCTCGCTGATCACGGCAAGCATGAGATATCCGGTATTGGAATATTTTTGATCCGTGCCAGGCTGAAAATTCAAAGACTTTGCCCCGACCATTGTTATGAGTTCTTCGGGACTCCAATGTTTAGTCATGTTTGTGTAGACAGCCTTAAGACTGAGCATATCAACAATGCCGGAGGTGTGGTCCAGCAACTGACTGATTTTAATAATCTTCCCATTTGGGAACTTCGGAAAGAAACGATCAATCGTTGTCTCGTATTCAATTTCCCCTTCTTCGATGAGCCTGTGAATAAGCGTAGCAGTGAAGACTTTTGTAACTGACCCGATCTTAAATATTTTTTCAGTGGTCATCAAAACATTGTTTTCAATACAGGCCGTGCCGAAAGCAACACTGACAGGATTATTTTCACCTTTTTTAAGAACGGCAACAACGAATCCAGGGAGATTTGGGTCTCCGGCCATCTCTTCCGCCAATCGCGTTATGATTGTCCTGATTTTTTGCTCGCCATTGTCGGCACTGGCATCAGAAAACCCAAAAAGAAAAAACAATGAAAAGAGACAAAGCAAAACGGGCACAACTCTTTTAATGCTAGTCATCGCTCAAATCCTCCAAAACATGTTTTGCGACACTCCCCACATGCCCCGGTGACAGCATGGTTTCATGGCTTCCATCAGTCCACCTGAGAACAATATCTTCTTCTTTCAAGAATTTACTCCAACCCTGAAACTGATCATCAACAAAGTGACGAGAACTTTCAGAAATTTCACGAGCCCTCACAAGGAGTATTTCCTTGTTTGAACAGGTCGGCCTTTCATAACGGGCAGCAGCAATGGCGTTATTGCGGTACGTATGCAACAGATTGTCCATTTGGACAGAGCTGAAACCAAACGGTAGCAGGCCTGTTTTTTCCCCGCACTCAACAAGATACTCAAGCTTCTTCTCCCGCGTGAGAGACCGCAATTTGTCCTCATCAAAGGCAAGTCCATCCTGTAAAATCGATTTCAGCATATCAACTTCGTCTTTACCGGCAACCTGTTTTGCCTCACTATTGTCTACAACAGAATCAAGTATCAGAACAGTTCCTGAATCATTGCCCATTCTTTCATATTTGCATGCGGCTTCGTAGGCCAAAAGACCACCAAAACTCCACCCGCCAAAAATGATATTCTCGGTTTCGACCTTGAGGATTTCATCCAAATAGTATTCAGCCAAAGCTTCAACCCCATAAAGTTCGGTATTCAGTGCGGTTCTCTCCGAGCTGAAACCGGCGGCTTCCACCGCAAACACGCTGTATTTGTGACTCAAAAGATTGGCCAGATCACTATAACAAAAAACACTGCCGCCTACAGGATGAAACAAGAATATGTTTTTGCCGCCTTCGCAGTGGCAAAGGTTGATCACAGGGCTATTGTTAACGCTTGTCTTTCCGGAAAAAAACTTTGAGAGAAGCGATATTGTCGGATGCGAAAAGAGTTCGGTTAAGGTTATGTGCAATTCCAACTCTTTTTCGACCATGGCTATAAACCGGATGGCCAAAATACTATGCCCGCCCAGATCGAAAAAATTGGCATCCGCGTCAACGACATCAAATCCAAGGAGTTTTTTCCATATCTCTGCCAACTTCTCTTCTACAGGACCGGAGAGCTTACGGCCTTCACTGTTTTTCTCCTGAGCGTGAGGCGAAGGCAGGGCTTTTTTATCCACCTTTCTGTTTATTGAAAAAGGCAACT
>JAFLJW010000170.1 GCA_022712815.1 Pseudodesulfovibrio sp.
GCTGCATTGAGCATGCGCGCTGGAACCGTTCTCATCGGCGGCACGCCCGGTGTGCGGGCGGGGGCGAACATGATCCGGGGAACGGTGATCCTGCTGACTCCTCCCCAGGAAATGTTACCCACCTTCCGGTACAACTACACCGGCAATCCAAGCTTCTGGCCGTTGCTTCTGGCCTCACTGGACAGGGCTGACTGTGCATTCCCGGATGTGAAGCCGCATTCCGCCTTTGAATGTTACAGCGGCGACTTCCTCGAAGGAGGAAGGGGGGAAATCCTGCTGCACCGTCTGGCGAGCTGAATTACGGGCGCAACCTGTGCCCGCTTAAAAATACGATAGCCGCACTGGACGCGGCGCCTTGGATCATTTTTCTTGATCCGGGGTTGCCGTGTCCAATGCCTCCTAAAAAGGCATGATTTTCGTAGCGCACCAGGCAGCGCATCAAGACGACACGGGGCTTTCCTGAAGCAAATCAAAAATTGTCTTCATGCCTCATCTGATCGCCTGGGGTCTACCACCGTGCCAGCAGGTCGGGGAGGCTTTCGGGGGTCTCCTCGGAGACAAGAAAGGCGAAGAGAGAGCCTGCGATAAGGTCTGCCGTGGTGCCGGGATTGAAGAGGCGGTTTTCATCGCGGACCAATGCGTCGAAACGCTCCACCGCCATGCGGCCTTGTTCGGTGAAGACACCTCCCAGTTCAATGACCTCCGAAGCCTTGACCGAAATGGCCCGGGCCTTCTCGATACCGGCCTTGCGCGCGATATCCGTGTCAGGGATAGCGGCCAGGATGGTCAGATAGACCTGTACGATGGCCTGCGACAGCGGACACCCTTCGGAGAGTAGTTTTTTGAGGCCCGCGCAGCCTATGTCAAAGATAACCGGAAAGTCCGTTGCGTACTGGGCGGCGAGGGTGTCGCGCTCCTTGGCCATAATCATGGCCTCGCGCAGGGTGAAGTCGATGGTGGTATTTCGAAGGTCACCTTCCTCGACCGTGTCCAGCCCGTGCGGCGCTGCCTTGAGGATCGCCGCATAGGAAAGTTGTGCATCGTTTACGGTAAGCTCCGACAGGACCTTGCGCAAGGATGTGCGAAGGTCTTGTGGTGACCCGATTGCAGCCGCTTTGGCCAGAGGGGCCAACATGAGCAGGATACCCACGTTGGTATTCACCCCCGCCAACGTTTTGGTGTATTCCGCACCTCTTTGGATAATTTCTCCCACCGAGGATGTGGAGGCCGAGGCAAAGGCCGGGCCGATGGCCACAGCACTGACCATGAATTGTTCGATCCGCAGTCCCGAACAATCTCTCGTGCGGGTCACGTTGCCTGGTTTTTCTGCCAACACTTCGAGAATACAAGCTGTTTGTACAGCCCAGGCAATCCATTGATCAGAACAGGGGGCCATGAAATCTCCTTGTCGCAAGAGGGGGATGATAATAATTTTGGCCCAGAACATGACAGATTGCCAACGGTTGCGTCAAGAATCCCGTCTTGACAGGATTGCTGTTTTTAAATAGTCAGCAAGACATGGAGTCCGGCCAACTAAGCGGTTGGCCGAACTCTGTATGGTTATGCCAGGCCAAAGGCCATCCCGACCTATGTCGGGATGGCCTTTTTTTTGTGATTGCTAAACCAAGGATGCCCTTATGTTGATCAAAGTACTTGTTCTCGTTGGTTATATTGTTTTGATTCTCGGGATGGGGCTGCTCGTTCGCGGCCGTGTCAAAGACTCCCCCAGCGAGTACTTTTTGGCCGGAAGAAAGCTCGGGTTCTTTGTCCTGTTCTGTTCCATGGCCGCCACCAACTTCAGCGCATTCACCGTGTTCGGTGCGTCCGGGGCAGGGTACCTCCACGGCCTCTCCTTTTTTCCCATCATGGGATTTGGCACCGGGTTCATGGCCCTGACATTCTGGCTTATCGGGTCGCGAGTGAACAGGCTCGGCAAACTTCACGGATTGGTTACACCCGCTGAATTGGTCCAGAACCGATATGGCAACCGGTTCCTTTCAGGACTCTTTGCCATGATCATGATCGTCTTCACCATCCCCTATCTTGCTTTGCAGCCTATGGCGGGCGGGTATGTGCTCAATCAACTGGTCGGCCTGCCGCAAGCCGTAGGCGCAGGCATCGTGACTCTGGTTATCCTGCTCTATACCCTGCGCGGAGGGTTGCGCACAGTGGCCTGGACCGACACCTTGCAAGGGTTGATCATGGTCGTCATGCTCTTCATCGCTCTGGTCATGGCCGCCAACCACCACGGCGGATTCAGCGCTGCCATGACCAAGGTCTTTCAGGCCGAGCCCGCGCTCTTTTCACGGCCCGGCGGCCTTGGCACATTCGGGCCGGGCATCTGGCTTTCCTACATACTGCTCTGGTTTTTCTGTGACCCCATGTTTCCACAGCTATTCCAACGATTCTATACGGCCAAGGACGAAAAATCACTACAGCGGACCATGTTGTTCTACCCGCTCATCTGCACGGTGGTCTTTGCCATGCCCGTGCTTCTGGGCATCATCGGACGGCTGGACTTCCCCGGTCTGGTGGGCAAGGAGGCGGACACCATCGTCCCTCTGCTCATGACCAGCATCGGTGGCGATTTTATGGGGTCCTTGGTCCTG
>JAFLJW010000351.1 GCA_022712815.1 Pseudodesulfovibrio sp.
TATCCCGGTCTTCTTTGCTGATGAACAGGAACTCGTATCAGTCTTTCAAGAATACCCCAAATGGCAAGAGCATCACCAGCAGGCTTTTGCCAAGTGGAATGAAACGAGAGACCCAGCTAAGTAGATCCCTCGCTTCATTAACTAAACCTAGTCTATGTAGTCTTCATTATTCGGATTATGGGTGTCCGCCCAATCGTCCATATCTGATTCGTTGTTTGGGTTGTTGATGTCGGACCAGATATCCAGTTCTTCTTGGCTCATGTCGGATGTGTCAGGCATTTCTTGCTCCTTTAGTTCGGGTTTGTTTGGTTACTTGCCGTGCTGATTGGGGTTCTTCTGCTTGCCTCTGTCCCCCTGATTTTGGTCATACTGCTGATTTGTTCCTGAAGTCCCTTTGTTGGCGTTCGGGATGTTGCTTTCGTTGTCGGCAGGCTTAATGCCTTTTTCTGATTTCTTGGACATAACTTTGTTTCCTTTGTTTGTGCCGTCCGCTTCATGCGTCATGGCGTTGATGGGGTGACCTTGGCACAAGAACAA
This sequence comes from Pseudodesulfovibrio sp., assembly GCA_022712815.1. Classification (GTDB taxonomy): domain Bacteria; phylum Desulfobacterota; class Desulfovibrionia; order Desulfovibrionales; family Desulfovibrionaceae; genus Pseudodesulfovibrio. Next base: position 538 of record JAFLJW010000351.1, read on the forward strand.
AAGTAAAAGCAGTGACAGTGAACGGCAATTCAGAAGAAGCGTATGAGAAAATTACTGATTGGCTCATGGTGAAAGCAAAGAAAGGACGAAAAAAGGCATTAAAAGGGGCTTAAAAGGGCAAGTAGGCATTTCGACGGTGTTTTTGAGGGAGTGATTGAGCGTTTGGGAATGCCAGACAAGTGTTGTCGTGCGGAGTTTTCGTGGCGAATAGCCATTTTGCCTCAAAACCCTGTCAAGGGGAATAGTTGCCCTTTTAGTGCCCTCTGACGCCCGTTCTTGCCCTTTTACCATTTTGTCCGAAAACTCGTGTTAGGCTTTTTTGATCTTTAACAATCAGAATCCTAATGGAGGTTTTCAACTCTGTTCGAGTTTGGAAGGTCACTCATCAACATGAACGCTGACGAGCAGAAAACAATGCTCGCCAAAAGTACCCCGGCACAGAAAAGAACGGCTTATGAAATGGGCATTGGTATCAATGGCTGCCAGTCCAGGAAAAACCAACAGAAACAGCAGAAGCGTGATCAGTACACTGACCTGGATCGCCTGAATTATGTCACGAACAAGGAAAACAAGACCTATGATCTTTTCGGCCAAGGTCTGGAGAGTTGGAAACAAGGTGTCACAGGAAAACAATCGTCTAAGGACACCACTCAACTCAAAAATCAATTCGACGACCATGAATACAGTGTACTTTCAGGCATCCCCAAGGGCGGCAAACGACATAACGCATTGTCTGAAACACTGCCCAAGATCAAAAGCACCTTCCTGCAACAAGGCGAGCAGTTCGCTGCAGACAAACTCAACGAGCGGTCGCAAACCGTTCTGGACAAAGGCTTGCAGCGCATCGCCAACAGTTCATTTGGAGCCAAGGACGAAAACGATATTCAGGCACATGACGATCAAGCCTTTGAACTGATCAACAAATACGTGCTGTCCGAGGCGAAGTTCGATGAAAAGGACGCTGACGCCATGTATGACAAGTACTTGGGGTATGCCGGAGTTGATTTAGAGAAAGCACGAGCGTCTGAGAATGAAGATGTCCCTGGTGCTAAGCCGGACTTCAAGATGAAAGATGCCGAGATGTACGCTGAGAACGACACCGGTACTATGAGTGATGCTGGCGGTGAGGAGAAGGCTGAAGATGCCGAACTTCAAATCCCGGAAGAACAGGATGAGGTCTACGATGGAAACCAGTATCGCGGGAAAGTGAAGGAGGATTCCGTTGAAGCCACTAGTGACACAGTTCATGAGGGGGCAGACCAAACCAAAAGGCAAGGGCCTAAGGAAGCGACCAAAGCAGTGGAGCCCCCGGAGCAACGGGCTCAACTGCGTGAGGTCACACCTCAAGTCCCTGAGTCGATAAGGAAGAAAGACAAGCAAAACGAACGCTCTGCATATACTCCTGAGCCATACATGGGACGGAAGTTCAATACGCGCCCAAAAGGTGAAGAGGGACCGACATTAACATTTGATAATAACAATACCGACAACCCGTCACCGGATTTGGCAGTTCATTCGGATCTGGCAACAGCCGTTGAAGAGGTGGCCGCAGAAACCGGTCTTGATCTCAATATTAACAGCACCACGGGTGGAGAGCATAGCAGTTCGCAGAGTCGGCACTATCAGGGCAAAGCCGTTGACATTAACAAAATCAATGGGCTACCTGTGGATCATCCTGACAATATAGAAAATGTGAAGAAACTTCAGGGTGCAATGAGCAAACATAAGGGGATGCGGGAATGCTTCGGCCCTCACTTGCAAGAGCAGATCAAAAACAAAGGCAGAGAGAAGAAGCCCGGAATGACGGGCGGGCACAAAGGGCATATTCATTTTGCCGTTCAATAAAGCAAGCCTACACATGGCAAGCAGGAGCATTGCTCCTGCTTGCTTTGCTGTTGAGTCCGCAAACAAGCCTCGCTTTGGAGGTGGACCGATTCTCGAAGATTGAAGACAACAATCTTGCCCAGCTCCTTAACAACGTTAAAGAAGTTGCCAGGTTCACAGGTTATGCTTTCCATTCACCGTTTATGGTCAGGGTGATGGGTGCGGGTGGAGAGTTTGGAACTCCATGGGAGGAATGCAACTCTTTGTTCCAGGAAACTTACGTCATAAGTGCCAATAGTTTCGATGAGTCGCCAAAGGTCGTGGCGTACACTCTTCCGCTCGCCTGCGATTGGCAATTCAGCCGTTGGCTGGAATTTCCACCTCGTTCCGAAGGCGGTGAGGCCCCCATTACATTGGAGTTCATCAAAAGGTCACCTGGCAAGAAGGAAAAGCTCGTCTGGCTAAAAATCAATCCGTACCAGGCTGAGCTACTTGAAAAGTCAAAAAAAGGGACAGATACCTACCCGCCCAACATAGGCTACAGCAGTCTTGAATGGTTATGGAAAGACAAAATCGCTGAAGTCGTGGAGGAATTGAGCTCCTTGCGGCAGGATGCCTCGAAACCTCATCTATTTGAAGCTGATGTCAACAGAGTTCGTCTGGTCAAAGACGGTACAAGCCAAGATGGTGGTAATGCTAAAGAAGTAATCAGTATTTCCGTTGTTGAAAATAATAGCGGACATGATGCCACTTCGTTTTATGTTGACTGTCCGAACAATGGCGACTGGGCCTTCGGCGAATGGACTTTGACTGGCAAAGAAAGCATTGAAGCCGGGTATCTGGGCTTCTCTCTAGTCGAACGGAACTCCAAAAGAGTGCGGCACATCCTCTGCAATCCATGGACTGCGTTCGTTAAGGATGAGATCTTCATCCAATGACGCGTTACCGAGTTAGTGGGATGTTGGACATTGGAATATTATTAAGAGAGCCGTCAGCATCCGCTAGCGGATCTTTCATTCTACTGGGTTAAGTACCCAATTCTATTAGGGTTACGTTATTGCTCTGGAGCAAGCTCCGCAGGGATAACCAATGAAAGCTGTCCAAACATAACGGGCTTAGGTGCTATGATCCTGCCACACTTTTGTGGACAGTCAGTTAAGCCACCCCCCCTATGCCCCTGCCTGTTGATTTCAAATTGAGCAGGTGACAGACTTCCATTGCTGGAATGACGCCTTCTGCGATTATAATACGCCTCGATGTATTGGAAGAGAGCGATTTCTGCTTCCTGTTTGTCTGAAAACTTTCTGTGATAGACCATTTGTGTTTTCAAAGGCCTGTCAAAGATG
>JAFLJW010000171.1 GCA_022712815.1 Pseudodesulfovibrio sp.
CCAATGGCCGGATGACCACCAAGAGTCTGGGCGGCTATCTGGCCTGGCCCGGCCTGTTCCGCCATCTTGGACCAAACCGCATCATGGCCGTGTCCGAAACCGACGGCAGACGCTTTGGCACCCTGTTCGGGCGAGACAAAATATGGGTCATGCCCAACATCAAATTCGACCGCATGGCCGCAGCCGGTCCCATGGCCCGCAAGAACAACCCGCTCGCCTCGCTTATTCCCAACCAAGCCGACTTCGTGGTCTTCGGTTCGGTCCGCAAGGAAGAAACCGATGCGGTCAAGCAACTGGCCGCCGGTCTGATGAGAGAGAAGCCATCGACCATCCTCGGCCTTTTTCCTCGCCACATGCACCATCTGGAACTGTGGCAAAAAACCATGGATATGGCCGGGCTGAACTGGACATTGCGCTCGACGCTGAAGGGTCCCGCTCAAGCTGGAACAGTCATCCTGTGGGACACGTTCGGCGAGCTGGTCCCTGCCTACGGGCTGGCAAAGGCGGCCTTTATCGGCGGCTCCCTCGCCCCGCTGGGCGGGCAGAATTTTCTGGAACCATTGACCTGCGGCGTGACACCGGTAATCGGTCCCCACTGGAAGAACTTTGCCTGGGTTGGCCGTGAAATCGTTGATTCAGGGCTGGCTCTCGAAGTGGACGACTGGCAGGAGGCCTTGAAATCATTAGTTAATCTCCTTGAAAACACCCCTGCCAGAAAAGAGGTGGCGACCACGGCCAAAGACTACATTCGAGACCGCAGGGGCGGCGCAGAGGCGGTATGCAAACAGGTTGCCGATTTCCTGAATAAAGTTTAGTAACCCTCAGCACGAAACAAGATGAATACATTTCCCGAATGTCACGGCATAATACCGGCGAGGTACGACTCCTCCCGATTCCCGGGCAAGCCTCTGGTCGAAATCATGGGCAAGCCCATGTTCTGGCACGTCTTTGACCGGGCAAGACAATGCCCGCAGATGACCAGCGTCACTCTGGCGACTGATGATGACCGCATCTTTAAGGCCGCAGAACTGATGGACGTGCCGGTGGTCATGACCAGAAGCGACCACCAGAGCGGCACCGACCGGGTCCTTGAAGCGGCCCGCAAGCTTGAAATCGACAGCGATGCCGTGGTGGTCAATATTCAGGGCGACGAACCATGCCTGAAACCGGAAATGCTCACCGAACTGCTGCTGCCGTTTGAAATGGACAAGGTTCAGGTGGCGACTCTGGCTACGGCCATAAGCCCTGCCGAGGCCAAATCACCGGACCGAGTCAAGGTGATCCGTGCCAAAAATGGACGAGCACTCTATTTCTCGCGCTCCATGATTCCATTTGACCGCGACGAGAAAATGCATGGGTTCCTGCTCCATATCGGTCTCTACGCCTTCCGCATGGAAGCCTTGGAACGATTCGGACAGCTTGACCCAAGCCCCCTTGAACTGAGGGAAAAACTTGAGCAACTCCGTTTGCTTGAAGACGGCATTGATATTTACGTGACTGAAACGAGATACGCTTGCCACGGAGTTGACAGGCCCGGCGACCTCGAAAAAGTGAAGAATATTCTGGAGAACGATTGATGAAAGCGATTCTGGCCCTCGAAGACGGCACCATATTCAAGGGAACAAGCTTTACCGGCAATGGTGAAGCCAGCGGTGAGGTCATCTTCAACACCGGCATGACCGGCTATCAGGAGATTTTGACCGACCCCTCCTATACCGGACAGATGGTCACCATGACCTATCCGCTCATCGGCAACTACGGAATCAATCCCGAAGATGTTGAATCCGAGAAAATCCACGTTGGCGGTTTCATCGTCAAGGAATGTTGCAAGAAGCCGAGCAACTGGCGCTCCACCATGTCTCTTCCCGACTATCTGACCGAGGTCGGGGTCATGGGCATTGAGGGTATCGACACCCGCGCCCTGACCCGCCACCTGCGTCTGCATGGCGCCCAGCGCGGCTTCATGGCAACCGGTGATGTCAATCCCGAAGAATTGGTGAAGAAAGCCAAGGGTATCGAGAACATGGAAGGCCTCAATCTGGCTGACCGCGTTTCCTGTGACAAGCCGTACACATGGGATGGCACAGCCCCGGTTTTCATCGACGATCTGAGTGATTTTTCATGGTCGGGCAGTGGTCCCAAGCTGGCCATATTCGATTTCGGCATCAAGTGGAACATCCTGCGCCTCATGGCTGCCGAGGGCTTTGACATGATCGTCCTGCCCTCCCATTTCACCGCCGCTCAGGTGCGCGAGCTTGGCCCGGACGCAGTCTTTTTATCCAACGGTCCCGGTGACCCCGCTGCCGTAAACACAGCCGTAGAAGCTGCCAGAGAGTTGTGTGAGGATTATCCCACCGCAGGAATATGCCTTGGACACCAAATTCTGGGTCTGGCCCTTGGCGGCAAGACATACAAGCTCAAGTTCGGCCATCATGGGTGCAACCATCCGGTCATCGATCTCCATACCGAAAAGATTGAAATATCCTCCCAGAACCATGGTTTCTGCGTGGATATCGAGGGCCTGGATTTTCTCGAAACTACCCATATGAATCTGAATGATCAAACCCTTGAGGGTTTTCGGCACAGAGACAAGCCGATTCTGGCCATCCAGCATCACCCGGAAGCAGGTCCCGGACCCCACGATAGCCGCTATTTCTTTACACGTTTTCATGATATGGTCAGAACGAATATGGGTAAATAGACCGCTTCCTGAAAGTGGCAAGAACCAAAGAGCAGGAATTTCATGTCCGAATTAGTCAAAGCCCGTAAAAAACTGAACTCGGTCCCCACTTTGCTGAAAAGAGGCAAGTACATGACAGCGGTTCAGGGCATCCATGACGGACTCATTTTGTTTCTCAAGACTCAGGTCATAAGAAATGAGCGAGATGAGTTTGAAGAAATTCTCAGAAAAGTTACCTACAGCCTCAATTCAGACGCAGAACTCCGCAAGATATACCCTCTCGTCATCAGCTATGAACCAGGACAGGAACGTGCCCTCCTTGATGCCATGCGAGAACTTTTGCAGGAACTGCAAAAGGTTATCAACGAAGAGGTCAAGGACGACATCCAAGTCATTGCCGCCCAAAAGAGTGCCGCAATCGAAAAAGGACAAAAGCACCTTGACGATCAAGAATGGGATGAGGCCAAGAAAACCTTCAATCAACTGGTCAAGAAATTTGGCGGAGATACCGACCTAAAGGCTGGCATAGCAGACCGCTACCTCAATGCAGGCCGGTATGAAGAAGCCTTTCACATGCTGGATAACGCTCTCAATGACGACCCCAACGCCATCCACCTGTACAACCGTATCGGCATGGTACTCCGCAAAATGAAGGACTTTGACACCGCCGAGAAATATTACCTCAAGGCGTTGACCCTGAGTTCTGACGACGAATACCTGCACTACAATGTTGGACGCCTCTATTACGACTGGGGCAAGTGGGATAAGATGTCCCAGGCGGCCCAGACTGCGGTTGGGATAAACCCGGATTTTTCCGAGGCAATCAAAATGTTGAAATTCGCCCAGAAAAAGATGGCTGTATAGCTGGTAACACATTGCTTTAACACAAATAAAGGGGCAGATATACCGCCCCTCTTTTTTTGTTTACAATTCCCTACTTACTTGGTAATCACCTCTTTCCAAACTCTCAGGGAGGATTATCAAATGAATTATTGGACTGACGTGGGGTGGATCATCATCCCTATGAATACCATTGAAATCGGATTTACTCTGGCTATGTGCTGGCTCACCCACAGACTTGACCAACGAAA
>JAFLJW010000400.1 GCA_022712815.1 Pseudodesulfovibrio sp.
CGCCGTGCGGATCGCAAGGAACAACGCGAGGCCGCCAAGGCCAGGATCGCTGCTATCGACAAAAAAATGGGCAAGACCACGACTTCACAGTCAATGAGTACACTGGTTTACCCTTTTTAATTAAGTAGCCATAAAAAAACAAAAAGCTCTCATGCCAGTAAATGGCATGAGAGCTTTTTTGTTCTTTGAGTTTTTTCGATATATTTCATGAAACTTTATAAACAGCTTGATTGTAAAGGCTAAAACTCGCTATTAATAATAGTCTAAAGAATATTCCTTTTGGGTACAATAAGTGATTGAAGAGTGAGTGAGACAAACTCCCTGTGTGAGGGAGAAAGGAAGCTTGAATGTCAATCCAATTTACCATGAGAATGATGAAAAAAATCAGCCTCAATTTTGGAATGACACTTGTTCCCTGCTTGGTCTGTTTAATTTTGTTCAGCCAAGGTGTCACTGTTTCGGCAGTCCATGCGGCAGAGACCAGAGTCGAACTGACAGACAGGGAAAAAGCATGGCTGGAAGATCATCCGACAATTAGCATTGGCAATGAAATGGATTGGCCTCCCTTCAGTTTTGTTGAAGAGGACCAGCCTGTTGGTTTTTCTACCGATTATCTCAAGTTGGTTGCGACCAAAACAGGCATGAATATAAAATGGGTGACTGGCTACACTTGGAAAGAACTGCTGAAAATGGCAGAAAACGGAAAAATTGATGCTCTTCATAGTTTGTCAAAAACAGAAGAGCGGGAAAAATATCTGGGCTTCACTCCCCCCTTCTACACCAGTTCCAAAGTGATATTCACTCGCCCTGAAGATGCGTCCATTCAAGGTCTTGAGGATATTTCGGATAAAAAAATCGCAATTATTGATGGGTTTTCCTATGAGAATTATTTGAAAAAGGAATTCCCCCGGATGGAACAGATCAAGGCCGCAAACGCCCTTGAGGGACTGATCGCGGTTAGCATGGGAAAGGCAGATGCCTATATCGACAGGCAGGCAGTGTGTCTGTACTTCATTCAAAAATTCAATGTTTCCAATGTCGTATTCGCAACAATATTCGAATCAGACAACTCGGCCAATGACAGCTTGTTTATAGGAATACATAAAAACCGGCCTGAATTGTTGACGATTATTAAAAAAGGCATGAATGCCATTTCTGATGAAGAGATTAATGCGCTCAAGAATAAATGGTTTGGCACAACTATCGAATCGAAAATCAATTTGACTGCCGATGAAAAGGAATGGATTGAAGAACACAGGGATATCCGCCTTGGTGTTACTTCGGCCTGGCCGCCAATCGAGTATTTTCAGGGGGGGGCCTATAGTGGACTTTCCGCAGAGTACGTCAAACAATTGGCGAAGGATACTGGCCTCTCATTTGCTCCACCACCATTTTTTGATTGGCCTGATCTTCTGCCATTAGCCCAGGAAAAGGAATTGGATGTTTTGCCCGGTGTGTCTCGAACCCCGGACCGGGAGAAGTATCTTTCTTTCTCGAGATCGTACGGTAAATTTCCCATTGTGGTTTACCAACGCACGGATAGCCATCCCGTAAAAAGTATGAGGGAATTGGATGGCAAATCTGTCGCTGTGGTAAGCAACTGTATCATTGAAAAATTCTTGAGAGACAATCATCCCAGCATAAAACTGCAATCCTACACGAATCTGAAAAAGGCACTACTGGTTCTTTCCAGAGGGAAAGTTGATGCTTTGGCTGGCAATGCTGTTGCCGTAGAATATATCAAGCAAAAAGAGTCCTTGTTCAATGTCGCCCCCGCAATCAAGACACCCTACGTGCAGGATTTGCGTTTTGGCATCCGCAATGATTGGGAACCATTGGTAAAAATTATAGACAAGTGGCTAAACCAGCTTGATGAAACAACCAAAGATCGTTTGATCAGAGAAGCGGGTGTCGATCTCGATATTCCAGTCGTGGCAAAAGAAACGAAAAGATCAGTCGATTTCACCCAATTGCTGTTGATCGGCGGCGGAATTATTGTCGTTTTTGGAATATCTTTTATCATCCTTCTTTTCATCAGGCGATTTATCGTGAGCCGCGCGGAGACACTGTACAGCTCACATCAATACAAGATCGTCGGTATTGTTGTTGGCGTCATGTTTTTGTGTTTGGTTGTTGTGGCTACGTGGTATGCCTTGGCGCAAGTAGAGAAAGACGCACGTTACGCTGTGGGCGAATCGTTGGAAAGCGTGTTGCTGACCACCCATGATGCCCTTTCCATTTGGTCCGATCAAAACAAGATATACATTAAAGAACTGGCTGCCATGCCATTCATGCGTGGCCTCACGGAGGCATTGCTTTCCCTGCCAGAAGACAAGGCTGTTATCGAAGCGAGTCCTCAACTCTGGAATATACGAAAATTAATGGTAAAAGCACAGGAGAGCAGAAAAATCATCGGATTTGCAATAATATCCAAAAATTATCTGAACTATGCATCAAAGCACGATAGTAATATTTTGGATAAAAATATTATTTCAATCCAGCGTCCACGTCTGATGGACAAGGTTTTTCTCGGGGATACCATATTCATCCCTCCTGTCCAAGCCGAGGGTACAGATCTGGGCGACTCATATGAAGAGGTCATGACCGGTGTCGCCTTTGCCACGCCTATCAAGGCTTCAGATGGAAAAGTGATTGCTATCCTGGCAATCTACTATGATGTCGATGAGAATTATCAACGCATTATCTCCCTGGGACGGATCGGTGGAACCGGTGAAACATATACATTTGACAAAAATGGAATCTTGACAAGTGAAAGTCGTTTCGATGATCTGCTCAAGGAGTTGGGACTTATCGAAAAGGACCAGCGAGGCCTGCTCAATCTGCATCTGTTCGATCCGGGAGGTAATCTTCTCGAAGGTCATATCTTGAACACGAAAGAACGGCTGCCGCTGACTTTCATGGCCGAGAGCGCAACTGCCGAAAAGGCAGGAAGAAATCTGGATGGATATCGTGATTATCGTGGTGTCCAGGTTTATGGTCTATGGCTATGGGATTCCGATTTAGATCTCGGAATTGCCACAGAAATTGATGTCAGCGAAGCTCTGGGTTCTTATCATCTGGTTCGCAACACCGTTATTACAATTATTCTCATCACCATCATGTTGGGCAGTCTCATAACCGGTTTGTCCAATTGGATCGGTCAAAGTGCTGCCAAGTCACTTTCCAGAGCCAAAGACGAACTTGAAGACCGTGTTGAGGAACGTACGGCAGAGTTGAAAAAAATCTCCGTGGCCGTGGAGCAAAGTTCGGCAACGGTTGTCATAACGGATATTGAGGGTACCATTCAGTATGTCAATCCGCAGTTCACCAAAATGACCGGATATACTGAAGAGGAGGCCATTGGCCAGAATCCGCGGGTATTAAAATCCGGCACTCACCCGACGGAGTTTTACAAGGAATTGTGGAGTACCATTCTGCAAGGTAATATTTGGACCGGTGATTTTCTCAACAGGAAAAAGAGCGGTGAACTTTTTTGGGAACGTGCATCCATCGCCCCCATCTTTAACGATGATGCCGAATTGACTCATTTCGTAGCGGTCAAAGAAGATATTACTGACCGCAAGGCTCAGGAGGAACGATTTCAGGCACTTCTGGACGCTGCGCCAGATGCCATGATCAGCATAGCTCAGGACGGAGAAATCATGCTGGTCAACATAGCCACCGAGAAACTGTTCGGTTTTACCAGAAAGGAAATGATCGGACAGAAGGTAGAGATGCTGCTTCCGGAATACATCAGGGAAGGGCATCCCCAGCATCGAGACAAAATCTTTGCTGCTCCTGATGACATGGACATCATAACAAGTAAGGAATTCTACGGACAGACCAAAACCGGAAACAAAGTGCCGGTGGACATCAGCTTGAACCCCATTGATACAGATGACGGCACCCAGATCATAGCCTCAATTCGTAATATCACCGAGCGCAAAAAGGCCGAGGCAGCCATAGCCGAGTCCGAGGAACGCACAAGACTTATTCTGTCCAGTGCGGGCGAAGGTATCTTTGGCGTGAATCTCAAAGGCAATGTGGTCTTCATCAATGAAGCCGCCTGTTCCATGGTTGGCTACATGTCCGAGGAACTCATGGGGAAAGGAGTGCTTGATATCATCCACCACTCCAGACCGGATGGCAGTTTCTATCCTGCACATGAATCTCCCATACACCACGCATTCATGGAAGGTTTGAGTAGTCGTGTCGATGACGAAGTGCTGTGGCGCAAGGACGGGACCTGTTTTCCGGTTGAGTATACAGCGGTCCCCATCAGGCGCGGTGCTGAGATGATCGGTGCGGTCATCAGTTTTCAGGACATCACTGAACGCAAGGAAATGCAGCATGCGTTAATGGCGGAAAAAGATAAGACCGAGGATGCCCTGTCCGTAATCACCTCGTCCATTCAGTATGCCAGTCGTATCCAGCGTTCGATGCTGCCGTCCAATGGCCGGATCGAACAATTCACTTCGGAACATTTTGTGGTATGGGAACCACGTGATGTAGTCGGAGGAGATATCTACTGGTGTGAGCCTTGGGGCAGCGGCAGCATGATCATACTGGGTGATTGCACAGGCCACGGTGTACCCGGTGCATTCATGACTCTTATTTCAACCGGTGCACTGGAGCGTGCCCTGCTCGATGTCAAAGAAGGTGATGCAGCCACGCTCATATCCCAAATGCACCAATTGATGCAGGCCCAACTTGGTCAGAAAACTGCTACCAATAGCCACAGAGGTTCGGATGACGGGCTTGAACTTGGTCTTTGTTATATTTCGCCTGAAAGAAAAAGCATAACCTACTCCGGTGCGCGGATGCAGCTGTTTATTGATCATGACGGGAGCATCACCGCAGTCAAAGGAAATAAAAAAGGAATCGCCTATCGGGGCATCCCATTTGATTTTACTTACACCAACAGGGAAATCAAGGTTCTTGACGGAATGCGTTTTTTCATGACCACCGATGGCCTCATTGACCAAATTGGCGGAGAAAAACACCGCGGATTCGGAAAAAAACGATTCCTCGCCCTATTGGAGTCATTAAGGAGTACACCTTTGCAAACTCAGGGTGAAAAGATATATGCTCAGTTGGAAATATATCAAGGAAAGGAAAAACGGCGTGACGATGTATCGCTCATCGGATTCTCTCTTTAAAGGAGGACGTATGCTTGCAACAGATATGTATAAATTTCGTAATTACTTGCGGGAAACAGGTATAATTTTCTGCTACAGCGGATATATGACCGAGGATGTCCTTTTGGGCCTTGGCAAAGCCATCAAGCAGAAAATGGTCATGGATGACGAGGATAAAGAAACCGCGAAGGCTGTTTTTTCCATCTTCGTCGAACAGGTTCAGAATGTCATTCGCTATTCCGCCGAGAAAGAAACCAAGGATGATGTGGCAGAACTTCGATATGGCGTGTTGACCGTTGGCAGGCAGGACAACAAGGTTTTTGTCACTTGCGGTAACGTTATCAGGAATGAGGATAGAGAACGCTTGAAGAAAAACCTCACAAACATTCAAAAAATGAACAAGGACGAACTGAAAAAATTATGGAAGGATACTTTGCGCGGCAAGATTCCTGATGGAAGCAAAGGGGCCGGTGTCGGGTTCATCGATATTGCCCGCCGGACATGCCAGGGTTTTGAATTTGATTTTTCGGAAGTCGATGAAGAAATTTCATTCTTCACACTCAAAGCATACATATAGGTAAGAGCCTTATGGAAACTATCATAATCAAAGCAACGGAAAGATCACCGGAAGTCAATTTCGATTTTGACGCGAATACTTTTGCCATCAAGGGTGAATCTTATCCAGAAGATGTGACAGAATTCTATGGAGACTTGTTGCTCAAGCTTGAATTACATCTATCTAATCTCAACGGGGAGACCGTTAACTTCACCTTTGAACTCATATATTTCAACAGTTCCAGCGCAAAGGTTCTCATGAGTCTTTTCGATATGCTCGAAGAAATCGCGGAAGAAGGCAACACGGTCAATGTAGTTTGGCTCTACGAATCTGACGACGACAATATGGAAGAACTGGGCGAAGAATTTGGTGAGGATCTGGAAGCCGCGAATTTCAAGATGAAAACGACCGAGGGATAGATGAGTTTCGATCTATTTAAAAAAGAAAATAGTATTATTGAAAACGGTTATACTCTTCTAGAGGCCGGAGGCATCGTCGACGAAGAATCTGCCAAAGAATTCAAGAAACTCCTGAGTGCGTACAAAAAGCTCTTCAAGTCCACTAGGCGGCTGGTCAAAATGAGTGATCGCAACGAAGAAAAGCTCAACGCCCTGGCCGGGACCCTTGATGAAAAGAACAAAATGCTCGAAGGGTTATCCTCAAAACTGGCCAAGTATCTTTCCCCCCAGATATATCAGTCCATTTTCTCAGGTGCACATGACACCAGCCTAACCACGCAGCGCAAGAAATTGACAGTTTACTTCAGTGATATCAAGGATTTCACTCAGACAACGGAAGACATGCAACCAGAGGATCTCACTTATCTTCTCAACAGCTACTTCACCGAGATGTCCGGAATTGCCCTAAAATATGGAGCGACCATAGATAAGTTCATCGGTGATGCCATGCTCATGTTTTTCGGTGACCCTGAAACCAAAGGCGTGAAGGAAGACGCACGTGCCTGCCTTCATATGGCCATTGAGATGCAACAGAGAATGTCTGATTTGAAGAAAATATGGCACAGGAAAGGCTTTGAGCACCCCTTTGAAATGCGGATCGGTATCAACACCGGATACTGTAATGTGGGTAATTTCGGCAGCGAAGATCGGATGGATTACACTATCATCGGCGGAGAGGTAAATCTCGCTGCGCGGCTTGAGGCAAGTGCCGATCCGGGTGGTATTCTGATGTCGTATGAGACTTACTCACAGGTCAAGGATATTGTTGAAACCGAGGCCCGCAAGCCCATCCACGTGAAAGGAATCCGCCGGGAAGTAAAGCCGTATGCCGTAACGAACATCTATGATGACATGGAAAACAATCAGCACGTCATTCGTCATGACCGTGTCGGATTCAACCTTTTTTTGAATCTGGACAAACTCACGGCAGAAGATCGAAAAAAGGCCCAAAAGACTTTGACCGATGCCATGGAACGATTGAAATCCTGAAACTTTTCAAGCCTAAGGATTGTTGTGCATCGCATCGATGAATGAATCCGGCCACAGAGCAGGAGATGGATCGCCTTCCATAAGTTGTTTTTGGGCCGCTTCATCCAGCTTGAATTTGTTTTTGATGAAACTTGTATAGAACCCGGCAGCGTCTATCTCCCCTATCAGGATGCAACCAGTCAGGATGTCATCCTTGCAGATGAGCTTGCGGTAGATGCTTTTTTCCCTGTCCAGATGGACCGTAATTTCATATCCGGCTTCATCTGGGAGATTGGTCTCGCCAACGGAGATTGTCGCCAGCCCATAATATGTAATTGAATTCATGGACATTCCGCCGGTGTATGGCTTGTCGGCACCAGCCATGTTCAATCCGGCATACCGCCCCTGGGTGTAGGCGTTGGGCCAGATTGGGCGAACTGTATATTCACCTGTCAGCAAATCCCTGGCTTCGGCAACATCGCCTGCCGCAAAGATGTCTGCATCACTTGTGGTCAGATAGTCGTTCACACGAATACCCTTTTCCGTCTTCAACCCGGCTTGGGCAGCCAGTCCCATGTTCGGGCGCACGCCTGCGGCAACGATAACCACATCCGCCGCGATAAGTCCCTGATCGGTTTCAACACCTTTGATGGAACCGTCACTGTAGCGGACGATCTCATTTGTGGCAGTCTCCTGCATGAAGGTGATGCCGTTTTTTTCAAGATGAGCGACAATCAGTTCACCTGCGATTTCATCAAAATATGTGCGCATTATACGGGAACGGACCACAATGGTGACGTTGACACCCTTCTCTGCAAAACCCTCGGCAGCCTTGAGAGCGATGAGGCCCGCGCCAATAACGACGACATTTTTGACCTTGTCGACAAGCTCCCTGAGTGCTTCAGCATGAGCGACTGTGGTGAAATTATGAATTCCAGTCCCTTTGATACCGGGAATATCAAGCTTGGTCGGCGTGCCGCCAGTGGCAAGCAGAAGTTTGCCGTAAGGTAGTGTTTCGCCACTATCCAGTGCCAAGGTTTTTGCTTTGGTGTCGATGGACAAAACACGAGAGCCAAGCTTCATCTCGACGTTGTTTTTTGTATAGAATTCTTTGGGCCGAAACGGCAGGGTCTCGAACTTGATCTTATCTGAAAGATAGTAGGAAATAAGCGGGCGACCATACGTCGGCACTTCTTCATCGCTGACAACCATGATCTTGGTAACCTTGTCATGCAGGCGAATTCCCTCGATGGCACCAATGGCTGACACACCGTTTCCGACGATAACGTAATCCATAAAGATTCTCCTTCCGTTTGCACGAAGGATATTACCAATAATGCTAAATATCCGACATTGAGGTCAGGTGGACAGAGATTTTACCTTTTTTTTGTAAAAAATCCATATCAAATAATTAAAACAAGCGTTTTAATTTAACTTCTTGATATTATTAATCTTTTTTTGCTTGTCAAAGGATTTGCAAGAACCCAAAAGAACAGTTATTTAAAGCACCTTCCAAAAGCAATTTCAGGAGAAGAAAACACACCGTGAATATTAACGGAAATAAAGTACTGATAGCGAACAGAGGCGAGATAGCAGTGAGGATCATGGAAGCATGCTCTGAATTGTCCATTCCCTTTGTCGCCTTGTATACTAAGGAAGATGAGCAATCGGGCCATGTGGATGTCGCAAAAAAACTTGGCGGCAGCCAGTCACTCTACCGTATTCAGAATTATCTGGATGCAGGTGACATTCTTTCGGTAGCAGACGAATCCGGGGCAACAGCTATCCATCCGGGCTATGGCTTTTTCTCGGAAAATTATCGTTTTGCCAGACGCGTCACCGAACGGGATCGCCCCATGACCTTCATCGGACCTTCCTGGAAAGTCATTCGTGATCTTGGAGACAAGATCAATACGAAGAGGCTCGCCAGAAAGCTCGATATCCCCACTGTTCCTGGTTCCGACAGGGCCATTTACGATGAGCTGGAAGCCGAAACCATTGCCGAAAGCCTCTTTGAATTTCAGGTCAAGATGGGAATCAAACATCCCGTTGTCCTGGTCAAGGCCTCGGCCGGCGGCGGAGGTATGGGAATCGACGAGTGTGAAGACATGGCCAGATTTCGTCAGACATATCGTCGTATTCGCAACTACTCATTGCGCACATTCAATGACGAAGGTGTACTCATCGAACAGCGTGTCTTCAATTTCAACCACCTTGAAGTACAGATCGTGTCTGACCGCACAGGGATCAACCCGGTCCATTTCGGTACGCGTAACTGCTCGGTCCAGAGTCCCGGCCTGCAAAAACGCATTGAGGTTGCCCCGGGATTTAGACCCGATGATTTGTTTTATACCTTTGATAGCCAGAAATTAATGGATGATATCACCGGGTATTCACTCTCCATTGCCCGCGAAATCAAGTATGATAACGTCGGCACATGGGAATGGATTGTCACCCCGAACGGTGAGCCGTTTCTCCTCGAAGTCAACACCAGAATTCAGGTGGAAAACGGTGTATCGGCCTGCATTGCTTCGGTCAAAGGCAACAGGGACGTCAATCTGGTTCGTGAACAGGTTCGTATCGGCCTTGGTGAAGATCTTGGCTACACACAATCTGACATATCATTTGCTGGCGTCAGCATTGAATATCGCCTCGTGGCCGAAGATACATTCAACGGATTCACTCCTTGGGTCGGCAAAATCAAGGAACTGAACTGGACCAAACAGGATTGGCTGTCCGTACACACTCATATCCCTCTTGATCGCGCTTACCAGATTCCTACTGAATACGATCCGAATCTGGCTCTGGCAATCATATGGGGCAAAGATCTGGAAGAAGCGAAAAAACGTGGCATGGAGTTTTTGAACGATCTCAAACTCAATGGCTCGAATTCGAGCAACTCCAGCATGAGATCAAATGTGCCCTTCCTCATTGAAAAGACTGAAAAACTGCTTGAATTCTAATAAGTACGCCATGAATATAGAAAAAAAATTACAAGAACTCATGAAACGGGTAAACTATGCCCACGAGATTCTCGGAAACAAGACACGTCCTGAGCTTGATGCGTTTGCCAATGAAATCGAACAGTTCCTTGAAAAGAACAAGGACAAGCCTGAAGATATGGTCATGCGCACGGTTGAATCTCTGGCGGACAGGTTCGCCACCATGGAGTCGGCCATTGATGCCCGGCTATCGGCCATGGACAAGGTGCGCATATCCCGCCATCCCCAGCGAATCTGTCTCAGGGACATTCTGGAAAATGTATATGACAACTACACCGAGATCGGCGGCATGGACGAGCATTCCATTGATCCCGGCATGGTCATTGCCAAAGCCTATATTTCCCGACGCAAAGGCAAGAAACTCATCAACCAGTCTGTAATGGTGGTCGGGCAGGAAAAAGGACACGGGCAGGAATTCCGCAATGGTGGCTCGATCAAACCTTGGGGAAACAG
>JAFLJW010000261.1 GCA_022712815.1 Pseudodesulfovibrio sp.
CGTCCGCGGTGAAGGCTCTGCTGGTTATCGTTTAATCGTGTTTCGCCTTTACGGCGAGGCGCTTTTTGCCAAGAGCAGCAAAAAGGGCCCAAAAAGTGCCCTTAAGAACGATAGCTTGGCCGCCCGGTTTTCGCAGATCAAGAATCTGATCTACGCAGCAAAGGCTCCACCTTCGGAGTGTGAAACGCACTGCAAATCAAAACAATTGAAGGCCGTCCACAACTGCACGGGTCCCGGCAAAAAAGTCGCCTTCACTGCGTAGTCAGCTTCTAAGCCTTGCGAAAAAGGGCTGGTGCAGGTCTACGCACATAATGGATGTAGTGTGTCTTGATTTTCCCTGATTTCTTAAAAGACACTAAACAATAAAACGTATAACGAGTAATCAAACATCAAGATGGAAGGTGGTAAATGACAGCGTTTGACCGAAATCAAGCATTCTCGATGGAGATGAAAGAAGGAACAGGTGGTTTAATTAAAATGCTTGCTTCAGGAGATGTCTTTGAAATCTTTAAAGAAGATTGTATCTTCCAAGTAGTAACACCTGAGATGATCGATCCTGAATGCATAAACCCAAATATTAGACCATACCGAAAATTATTACACTCAGACATTGGTGCTGCAAATTGTATTGTGGCTCGTATATATTTACAGGCTAATGAACTTAGTGAGATGCTTTTTGTTTCGAAAAAGATTGATACTAAACAGTTACTAACGATTCTTAGAGAATGCAGAGACACTCTTATAGATGCATACAAAATTACGGGTTCTCTTTGCTGTGAAATCATGGAACAAACTGACAAGTATCTAAGTCAAAATGAACCATCTCAAGCTCCGATTATTCCACATATCGAAAACTTAGTTAATAAAGTCAGTAATTTCACAGTTAGTATTAAGCGTTGTCTTCAAACATTTGGCACTTTGTTTAATTTGATTTTCAAAACATCTTTTCAAGGTCACCGTTTTGACAAAATACATCTATATATCAATGAGGAATTAGGCTGTGAGCATCCACTAGCTCAATTACTTGAACGAAATGGAGGGACTCTAGCCAATATAATCAATATGCGGAATGCGGTAGAACATCCTAAAAAAAACAATAAACTCGTAATCACCAACTATGAAATGCAAGCTAACGGAGTACTCGCACAACCAACGTGGCATCATTATCCGCATGGCGAAATGGGGTCTATCAGTTTCGATATGCCTCAAGTGCTTGAATTGGTTATTGCTTTTATCGAAGCAGCTACAACCCATTTGTTGCTAACTCAAGCAAGTGGAGATTTCGAATACGGGATATCTATAGTCGAAGAAGAAAACCTAGATTTATCCTGTCCGATTAGAATAAAAGCTACTCCAATTATACCTGACAATTGGCTTAAGAGTAAGAGAGGAATTAAGGGGACACCTTCCTAATCAATTGGACCACCATTGATGTGCAGTTTCTCTACTATCACACTGAGGCTTTCGAGAGTGGTGGAGCTGCTAGGCGACAGGTAACAAATCAATCCTCGGCGTATTCTTATACGTCGAGGATTGATTTTTGCCTGACAACGACGCAGATGCGCCGCTCTCGGAAGCCGGGTCCCGGTCGCATTTTTAGCTGACCCAATGAAAAAGGGAGGTAACCGCTAGGTTACCTCCCTTTGAATGGTCAGCTAAAAAGCGACCGGGCAGAACTACATGTCTGCGCCAGAAGCAGCTTTCTGCATCTTGATCTCGACCTTTTCGGTCAGGCCAGCGTAGTACTCGCGCAGGATGACGAGGACTTCATCGCGACCAAAGTGATCGACGACTTCGGCGCCTTCGGAAAGGGCCTTGCGCAGCTTGGTTCCGGACAGGATGACACGGTCTTCCTTGCCATGGGGGCACGTACGCATGGAAGCCATGCCGTCGCACTTGTAGCAGTAGAAGGTCCAGTCGATGTTCATGTTCTGGCAGAGCAGGGCCTTGCCGGACTCAGCTTCACAACCGTCCTGGTAAGGAATCTTCTTGAAGATGTCCTGAGCCTCGAACAGGCCGTAGAAGTCGCCAACACCAGCGTGGTCACGACCGATCAGCATGTTGTTGATGCCGTAGTTCTGGCGGAATGTGGCGTGAATGAGACCTTCACGGGGACCAGCATAACGCATGTCCAAGGGGTAACCGGCGTTGATGATGTTTTCGGGAACGAAGTAGTTGTCGATCAGGGACTGGATGCACTTGATGCGGACATCTCCGGGGATATCTCCGGCTTTCAGGTTGCCGATCAGGGAGTGGATGACAACGCCATCACAAATCTCAACGGCGATCTTGGCCAGGAACTCGTGGGAGCGGTGCATGGGGTTACGCAGCTGAAGAGCGGCGACCTTGGACCAGCCACGTTTTTCCATCTCGGCACGGATCTGGGTGGGGGTCAGGTAGACACCGGGGAAACGCACGGCATAGTCGCCCTCGGAGAGGACTTTAACCGGGCCAGCCAGGTTGTACTTGCCCTGAGCCATGACCATCTGGACACCAGGATGATCTTCCATGGCAACTTCCCAGAATTTGTCATCAGCAGAATCTTCGCCTTCGCCCTTGTAGACGAGCTCGCATTCCTGCTTTTTGTCGGCATCGGTCATTTCGTACTTTTCTTCGATCTTCATGGTTGCGTAGACAGTGCCGTCAGCAGCCTTCAGAGCGATTTCATCACCAACAGCAACGTCTGCGTCATTGGTGTCCAGGGTGATGGGGATGGGCCAGAAGGTGCCATCAGCCATCAGGAAGTCTTTGCATACGCCAGCCCAGTCGGCCTTGGTCATGAAACCGGTCAGCGGAGAGAAGCCACCGATGCCCATCATGATCAGGTCGCCCTTGGCGCGATCAGAAATGGCGATGGTCTTGAGGCCTTCGGCCTTTTTGATTTCAGCAGCGAGCTCTGCGCCTTCAAGCAAGCAGCAGATGAGACCTTTACCACCGTGAGGTGCTACGAGGTTGGACATTTAAGCCTCCTAAAAAAATTAGTTTGTCAATAAAACCATTGCCTTAACTCATGATATCCGAGACTCGGTCGTCTCGATGCATGATTATTTCCCAACTTAAGGGTCCGCCTTTATTGTACGTTTGTGAAAGTCGTGTCAAGCGGTTTTTTTGTCAATTGGGTGACGTACTATATAGTATTGTGTGACGGTTAAAAAGATAGAGAATTTCTCAAAAAAGTCTAGAGAAAACGGCCTTTTCTGTTTTATGTTTATTCTGTTATTACAGTGCTTTAGGGTATAACTATTATAATTGGGTGTCTATTGGAAAAAAGGCTTGCAAGTGAAGGCTTATATGAACTAAAAAATGAGTGGTTTTGATGGATAATTGGTGTGTTTCAAGCGGGCCTTTCCGGGCGGGAAGAGGAAAGGGCCTCATGTTTGAAGCGACTGACCATGAAAACGCTGCCACGGTAAGCCGAAAGACGCTTGTTAAAAAATTCACTTTCACATTGACAAGGGTTTGTCGTCTTGCTAATTCCCAATTTCCGCCTAGTTGAGGCTGGGTTGAGTATATTTTGTTAAGGTAGAGGACGTCGGTTGTCGTGAATAAGAAAAACCTATTTAGAAGGAGAAGTTATGCCGACCTTTGTTAACCCGGAAAAATGTGACGGCTGCAAGGGTGGCGAAAAGACCGCTTGCATGTACATTTGCCCGAACGATCTGATGATTCTGGATGCTGACGAGATGAAAGCATACA
>JAFLJW010000411.1 GCA_022712815.1 Pseudodesulfovibrio sp.
GGAAAACCGCAATTTCGTGGAGAACAATACCGACACTCATGTGAACGAGATTGACAACTCCAGCAACACAAATCACTCCACGGCTTTCAATTTTACGGAACTGGACAATTCCGTTGATACTTTCGTGGAAAACAACTCCACAGTCATCAACGAGCACAACGAGATGGCCTTTGAGTACAATCAGAGTCTGGAGAACAATTTCGATCAATCGCAGAATATCGACCGGTCGACTACGTTCAATTTCGTGGACCAGAATAATGCCCGGACCACGTTCATAAATGATAATGACACCAATCTCATCGAAAACAGCGAAACAAATTTATCCTTCTCCGACACCCGTATCATCGAGTCGGACAACTCCCATACTTTCAATCAGGACAGTACCTTCGAGTTTGTCGATACGGACAATTCCGTCACCAACATCGTGGACGCCCGGCAGATGAACATCACCAATGTTCACGAAGTGACGTTCAATTTCGACAACTCCACCAACGTGTCCTTGAATATCCAGGCCCCTGAAAGGAGTGGCGGGGATATTGTAGTCGGAAACGCCTAAAAAGCATCCCCTAATCCCTTTGCTCTTTAGCTGAAAACAAAAAATCGGCTCATCCGGGTTGAGTGTACTTCTTCCAAAAAATTGTCGCGCAGAGTTGCTTCTCTATCTTCATTAAACATGAAGAAGAAAAGAGAAAGAAACGATCTGTGAGGCTGTGACACGTCCAACCAGGCATTTTGTGCTGACGAAAAACATTGGGCAGCAAGATATTCAGGCTATTCATCGCTGCCGGGAAAGGCTGGTCAAGGTCATTGGAGGATGCCGGAAAAGCGACGCAAATTGCCGAAGTCTACACGAGCCAGATGTCCTGTGCGTCGGCAAGGGCAAGGCGCACAAGCCCTATGAATTCGGTCGCAAGGCATCCACTGTTTGTACCAAAACCACAGGTATCATTGCCGGATGTCCTTGAACAGACTTGGCAAACCACGGAAACTTGCCCGTCTGCGGCGATTTGTGATCGGGGTTACAGGGGGGGGGGCACACACGCTGGCGATACGAAAATCCATACACCGAAAGCACCAAAAAAGAGCGACACGCCGCACCAACGCCGCAAAGCGCGTGCACGATTTCGCCGCCGGGCTGGCATTGAACCGGTAATCGGCCATCTCAAGCACGATCACCGCATGGTGCGGAACTATCTCAAGGGAGCGATTGGCGATGCCATCAACCTGTACAGGACTGACGGAAAACGAAAAATGGGCCTGAGATGGCTTTTTCAGGGGCGACTAATTAGTTAATAGAAGGTAAGGTCGGCTTATTGTCTTTTGGCAGAGTAGGGCATAGTTTAGCGTGAACAATAACATGGCGAAGCTGATCTGTTTGCCGTCAATGGGTTTCACTCTTTCCTGGAAAAATGGACATCATATGCTCAAGCTCAATATTCGGCAGAAGATTATATTTGGTATTGTTATCTTTACCATATGTTTTGGATGCATCGGAATGCTTTCGTATTCAAATACCCTCCAATTGGAACGAGCGGTTCTTATCGTCGAGCATGCTGACGATCTTAGTAACTTCATTCTCGAAATCAGGAGGAGCGAGAAAAATTACTTCCTGTATCGTGACCAGACAATTTTTTCCAAAGGCATCGAAGAACTCAACGAAGCTGCCACTCTTTTACAATCTCTTACACCGGAGTTCCAGCAACCCCTTGTAAAAAGTCATGGCACTTCACTTGAGGTGGACTTGAAGCGATATCGCGAAATACTTGATGCATTTCTTTTAAAACAGCAATCAAGATCTATCGACAATTTACAAGACGAAGAGACAGCCCTCCGTGAGGTCGGCCAGAAGCTTGTCGAGCATTCACGAGCCATATCTAGATTCGAACGGGCGAGCATCCTGTCAATCAACAACAAGCTCCGTACAACACTGGTTTTATCCATGGTGGCTATTGCCGTGGTTATATTCACACTGGTCGTTTTTGTAATTTCAAGCATCCTCCATCCCTTGCGCATGGTTCAGGATGCGACCAAGGAGATCGCACTTGGAACGTTTGTGCCGCTTCCCGTCAAAAATGCTCACGATGAAATTCAACAGGTCTTTGTCGCCCTGAATTCAATGGTCGAACAGTTGACAAAGCATCAAGTACAACTCGTCCAGGCCCAAAAATTATCCTCCATAGGCACATTGGCCTCCGGTATCGCCCATCAGTTGAACAACCCCTTAAATAACATCTCCACCTCCTGCCAGATTCTCATGGAGGATGAAAAGCCGACAACCAAGTTGGCAACCAAGATGCTGCACAACATTGAACAAGAAACCTTGAGATCTCGAGATATTGTTAAGGGCTTACTGGAGTTTTCACGAGAGCGTGAGTATTCACCCGCATCGTTTCCTCTTGAGGATGTCATACATTCTGCGGTGCAACTTGTCTCAAGTCATGTGCCCGCCAATATCTCGGTCAAAACGAGCATCCCCAAGGGCGTGCAGCTTCAGGTTGATCATCAAAGGATGCAGGAGGCCTTCATCAACCTCATCATCAACGCCGTACAGGCCATCGAACCGAAGGAAGGAGTCATAACCATTGGCGCCACTGAGGAGAATGATCACGCTCTTATTACGGTCAGGGACACAGGAGTCGGGATTACCAAGGATATTCTCGAACGTATTTTTGATCCGTTTTTCTCAACCAAGGAAGTCGGACAAGGGACCGGACTCGGTCTCTACATTGTTTACGGCATCATAGAAAAGCACCAGGGCTGTATTCGCGTTGAAAGTATTCCCGACATCGGCACTACATTTTTTATTCGGCTGCCTCTCGCCAAGGAGGCTGTGACATGCTGAACCACTCCAAGATACTGGTTGTTGACGATGAAGCAATCGCCAGGGATAACCTCACTCATGTTCTTTCAAAAGAAGGCTATGGTGTTACAGCTGTCGAGACTGGCGACAAGGCCCTTCAGGAATTGGAAAAACAGGATTATGATCTCGTTTTGACTGATCTCATGATGCCAGGCATTGATGGCCTCCAGGTCCTCGAACGATCCAAGGAGATGCAACCACCGATTCAAGTGATCGTCATTACAGGACACGCTTCAGTTGCGACTGCAGTCGCTGCCATGCAGAAAGGCGCACATTCCTACCTCGCAAAACCATTCAACCTTGATGAACTTCGCACGCTGGTGGGTAAGGCTCTGGAACAACGCTCTTTATCGGTTGAAGTTCTGCGTCTGCGTCAGGTTGTTGCCAAAGGCAAGCAAGATTTTCCTCTGGTTGGACAAAGCGAGATCCTTCTCGGGCTGAAGAAGACAATCAAGCAACTCGCCAACATGAGTTGTAACGTGCTTATCCAAGGCGAGACCGGTACAGGCAAAGAGCTTATCGCACAGGGTGTCCATATGCTCAGTACTCGGTCTGATGAGCGCTTCATGGCAATCAACTGCGGAACATTCACGGCAGAACTCATGGATAAGGAGTTGTTCGGGCATGAGCGAGAGGCCTTCACTGGTGCGCAGCGCGGACAGAAGGGAATCTTGGAAGTTGCCGATGGTGGAACGGTTTTCTTCGATGAAATAAGCGAATTGCCCATGAACATGCAGGTCAAGTTGCTTCGCGTTTTGCAGGAAAGGACTTTTCTTCGGGTTGGTGGCACGCAGGAGATTCCTGTAGACATCCGGGTTATTGCCGCTGCCAACTGCGATTTGAAAAAGAATGTTGAAAAAGGGACGTTTCGTCAGGATCTGTACTATCGCCTAAACGTCGTCACTCTTTCGGCTCCCCCTTTGCGCGAACATCGGGAAGACATCCCTGTGCTTATTGGGCATTTTCTGGAAAAACACAGACCGTCAGATCATGAGATCACTTCGCTTTCACAGGAGACGTTGGATATCCTCATGAACTATTATTTTCCGGGGAATGTGCGAGAACTGGAGAATATTGTTCAACGCGCACTCGCTTTGTCTCAAGGAAGCATATTTACTCCCGACCTGTTGCCGGATGAAGTTCGCAAGGCTCCTCGGGAAAAGCCGCTGCGGACCCTTGAGGAAGTGGAACGCCGCCATATTAAAAAAGTTGTGCATGCGACAGATGGTAACAAAACACAAGCCGCTATTATTCTTGGAATCGACAGGGTTTCCCTGTGGCGCAAACTAAAACGTCACAACATGGAGTCTGCAAATTAAAGCAATGCGAGCTTCATGGCATCCTCAAGCTCGCTGACCAAACGGATATCCATATCTTCCAAAACATCAACTTCAAGGTCGCGCACGGCACTAGCACATTTTTCCGGCAGCACGATGACTCGAATACCCGCTCTGGCGGCAGCCATGATTTTTTCTCGTATTCCACCAACAGGTAAGATCTCTCCCAGAAGTGAAATTTCGCCGGTAAAAGCCATGTTTTGATGCACGGGACGTCCCGTCAATAGTGATAAAAGCGCGATGGCTATGGTTACTCCGGCCGATGGTCCCTCTTTGGTTACAGCACCAGCAGGAATATGAACGTGGATGTCAGAAGACTCGAAGAAGTCAGGCGAAATACCGAACTGCTCCGCGTGGCTACGGATATAACTCAAAGCCGTTTGTGCGGATTCTCGCAAGACTTCACCCAAAGATCCTGTGAGAATGAGTTGTTTGCTGCCCCGCATTCGGGCCGCTTCAACAAAGATGATCTCTCCACCTACTTCAGTCCAGACCAGACCCGTAGCTAATCCAACCTTTGAAGTCGATTGAGCCGTGGTTGTAAAGTGTGGTGGTGACCCCATGATTTCAGGGATATCTGCGCCGTTCACTACGCGCGCGACGAAGGTTTCATCGTCTGTCAGAATTTGGCGTGCAAGTTTGCGACAAAGCGATGCTACCTGTTTTTCCAGGCCACGCAGGCCTGACTCTCGGGTGTAGTCTATGATCAGTGAACGCACGGCTTCGGGAAGAATGGTGACCTCATCTATTTTCAGGCCATGCCGGGACAGCTGATTCGGAATCAGAAATCTCGTGGCGATTTCCTGCTTCTCTTTGTGTGTATAACTTGTGAATTCAATCTCTTCCATGCGGTCACGCAGGGGCGCTGGTAGGTGTTCCACGACATTGGCTGTAGCGATGAACAGGACCCCGGAAAGGTCGAATGGAAGTCCAAGGTAGTGGTCGGAAAAGAAGGCGTTTTGTTCCGGGTCTAAGAGTTCAAGGAGTACCGAAGTGGCATCGCCTTGAAAATCCTGAATGATCTTGTCCATTTCGTCGAGCATGATGACCGGATTTCGGACCCCGGCCTTCTGGATTCCTTGCAGAATTCTGCCAGGCATGGCCCCGACATAGGTGCGCCGATGGCCTCGTAGTTCTGCTTCATCACGCAACCCAGCCATGGAAAGGCGGAAAAATTTGCGTCCCATGGCTTCAGCAATCGCGTGACCGATGGATGTTTTACCTGTTCCGGGAGGGCCTGTAAAACAGAGTACCGGACCTCGCAAAGCCCGAGTCCTCTGTTTATTCTGAAGAATTTCGAGAACATATTTGCGTAGTTTCGTCAGGTTTACTGGCTTGCTCAGATATTGGTCAGCCCCCTTGCGCATAGCAGTAACAGCTGTTTTCACAGTGGCATAGCCCGTAAGCATGATGACACCTGTGTCGGGCCAGCGGCGGCGGAGCTCCTCAAGAAGTTGCAGTCCGTCCATGCACTCCATTTTTAGATCGGTCACCACAATGTCAGCGGGGTCTTGCTCCATGATGGTAACGCCTTCCAAACCATTGGACGCAGTCGTTACGACAAATCCTTCCCGCTCAAAGACGAGACTAAGGTTTTCTCTAGCGATAAGTTCATCGTCTACCAACAGGATTTTTGTCTGGAAACGACTGTGTAGATTCTTGACCGCCAGGAATTCCAGAATACGTTCCTTGACAGGCCCCAGACCGTAGTGACGGGTGTTGAGCACGTCTTCTGCGCGCTGAAGGTCAAGGACGTCTTTTGTCGAGATATTCCACGGCAGGGATAAGATGAACTCGAGATAGTTGTATCCGATAGCGTATTCAGGAGATGACTTGTCGACTTTTGCGAGTCGCTCATATTCATCGCGGGCTGTACCCAGAATGTTTGCTGGCAAGCCAGCAGACTCTATGCGTTGGAGGAGGTCGTCTGTGGTTGTGTGTGGAGATTCCACTCGATGCACTTGCCCGGAAAGGGGAGAACCGTCCGGCGTCAAGTTGTCGGGATTTTTCTTTTGAAACCATTTCATCACTGAAATCTCCTTAAAAATCCATGATAAGCAGTTACGCGTATAATGATATCTCGCCCGGTTCTGTCTGATCCGGATTGTGAAATAGAGTTGCTGACGGATTATTCATTGGACTCACCCATTACCTTAACATCATTAAAATCCGTTGTTAACATTGCATTATGAAACATTTTTCCAAGTTTCGATTTTCATATTTTTTTCATCTTCTATTTTGTCACGGCTGCCTGGCTGCGTTGAACTATCCCGCTGAAATCATTGTATTTTAGTAGAATATTAATTTTTCTTAGAGCAATATAATATGTATTCTCTAAAATGCACGAGCTAAATTTCGTCGATTTCGGCATAGATCGAGCCTTCCTGTTTCAAAATGCAACGCCACCGATTATCCCCAAAAGCCATACTTGCCAACGGAAAAGCGCATAACCCACATGTTCAGCCGTTGCTAATCGCAACAATGTTTAGAGTAACACAACTGGCAAACGGATAGATACCTATATATTACACATGATTATGAGATACGTCTTGTGTGGCTTATTTCTTGATAGGTAATTAATTATATAAAAAATAGATGACAAAAAAAACAGGAGTAACGCGTGACTAATTCACAGCCTGCAAAGGGTTTCTTAGGCAAACATTATGCAAAACAAGCAAGAAAACAATGCAATACCTGTAGTACCGCTACCTGGGTCATTAATCGTGAACATCATTTGCATGAAACGAAGAAGAAAAGGGGACCATTCATGAAAAATTTTCTTGGACGTTTGTGGACTAGCAAGCTTGTTGAGCCGAACTGCGAGGAAATAACACAGGCATGTGTTGAGACGGAATCTGCTGTTTGTAGTCAATGTAAAATTCTTGTTGTCAACAAGGAGTGCTCTTTCTCCGAAGATGTAATGGATTACGCCATTGATATGGCTGCAAAGACCAGAAGTGTTCTTGTGGCTCTCAATCTGTATGAGAAGAGTGGCGATTTCACCAACTTCCGTGTCGATTCAGAAAAAAATGTCTCCATTTTTTCCTGCAAGGCCACTGAGGCCAAGGTGCAATTCTCTCATATTGTCAGGCAGGGTGCCGAGGATGCCGTCGTATCTTTATTGTACACCCTTGATCCGGCATTCCGTTATGTGATTGATGACGTTGTTTGCGAGGGACCCCGTAAGAAGGAAATACCTGTCTACACCCGTGCCACGTTGCGAGCGAAATAATTATTCTTTTTGATAAGAACTCTTCATATTCGATTTAAGTAAGGTAGATATATGACTCCAGAGATTATTCTAGTTATGGCAGTACTTGCTTTCGCCGTACTGCTTTTTATTTTCGAATGGGTTCGGGTGGATGTCGTCGGCATCATAATGATGGTGTTGCTGCCCCTGCTCGGGCTGGTGACACCAAAGCAAGCTATAAGCGGTTTGAGCAGTAACGCCGTTGTTTCCATTATCGCTGTCATCATCATTGGGGCCGGACTGGACAAGACCGGCGTAATGAACTCGATGGCGCGTGTCATCTTGCGTTTTGCAGGGAAAAGCGAATCGCGAATTATGACGTTGATTTCCGCTACAGTGGCATTCATCTCCGGGTTCATGCAAAACATCGGGGCCGCCGCACTGTTTCTCCCGGCAGCAAAACGTATTGGCAATCAGACCGGCGTACCCATTGGCCGCCTGCTCATGCCCATGGGATTTTGTGCTATTATTGGTGGATGTCTCACTCTTGTCGGCTCCAGTCCGTTGATTTTGCTCAATGACCTGATGGTTGTTGGGGGTAAGCACTATGAACCATTCGGACTATTCGGAGTCACTCCAATTGGCCTCCTGCTCATAGGAGCAGCGCTTGCATATTTCATCCTTTTTGGCCGCTTTATTTTGCCTTCTAAAGGCGTTGATGAAGTCGCCGGCCCCATGTCTTCAATTCTCACGGACACATATGGTGGAGTTGGTTCCCTGCATGAAATTCATGTACCTGCAAGTTGGACCGATACGGAAGGCCTTATGGCCCTTCAGTTGCGCCCGATTTACTTCTCGACAGTTGTCGCAATTGCTCGAGACAATGGGAAAAGCCATGTCTTTGCCCCAGACGCAGAAGAACGCCTTCTGCCTGGGGATCATATAGTTGTGTTTGGACCCTTAGAGTTCGTCCAACATATGGCCGATGACTTTGGATGGGAACTGCAGTCCGAGTTGACTTCATTTGCAGAAGAACTTTCCCCGAATAATGCTGGAATCATGGAAGGCCTTGTGACTCCCCGCTCCGAGTTGGTGGGTGAGACTTTGGCTGATCTTCACTTGCGTGACCGTTATCAGGTTTCTCCCCTAGCTATTTTTCGTGGCGAAAAGCTTTTTGTGAGTGGTCTAACCAGTCTCGTGATTGAGTCTGGTGATGCCATATTGTTGCACGGACGCTGGGAAATATTTCATATGCTGAAGGAAGGACATGAACTGATCTTCACTGAAGATGTGAAGGGAGAAATTCTTCGGACGGACAAGGCCAAGATCGCCCTGATGTGGTTGGCCGTTTCACTCATCATGATTCTTGGCTTTCATGTTCAGCTCTCCATTGCTTTGCTCGCCGGAGCTCTGGGTATGATCTTGACAAAAGTCCTAAGTATTGATGAAGCTTATCAATCGGTGGACTGGATGACAGTATTTCTTCTGGGTGGCCTCATCCCTCTTGGTATGGCCTTTGAAAACACCGGTGCGGCCAAGTACATTGCAGATACCATTATGGCGACTCTTGGAGCACCAACTCCCCTGGTTCTGTTGACGGTGATCGGCATCTTGACCTCATTCTTCACCTTGGTTGCATCCAATGTCGGAGCAACGGTTTTGCTGGTCCCGCTGTCGATGAATATGGCTATAAACGCCGGGGTTGACCCTAGAATTGCTGCCTTGACTGTTGCCGTGGCTGCGTCGAACACATTTATTTTGCCAACCCATCAGGTCAACGCATTGATTATGCGTCCCGGTGGTTACAAGACTATCGACTATGTTCGGGCGGGTGCAGGCATGACCGTTCTCTACATGGTGGTAATGATTCCCGCGTTGTTGTTCCTTTATTAGCAAGAACCGTCAAGACGCTGGGAAAGGCTTTCTTTCCCAGCGTCTTTTTCCTTTGATTTAACTAACGGCCATGCGCTTATAACCATACTGCCCATATCTCATGGAGAATTCGATGCAACAATCAAATATACAAGCATTTGCAAGCAATTTCCTCGGCAATGCTCCAACTTGGTACAAGTTGGTCATTATCTCATTTCTTGTTCTGAATCCGTGCCTTATGTACGCGGTAAATCCTTTTGTCACCGGATGGGTGCTTATCGCTGAATTCATCTTTACGCTGGCCATGGCGCTGAAGTGTTACCCCTTGCCCGCTGGTGGGCTCCTCGCTTTTGAAGCTGTAGTTATGGGATTGACCTCTACCGAGACTGTCTATCATGAGGCCCTAAAAAACTTTGAAGTCATACTGCTCCTGATCTTCATGGTCGCTGGCATCTATTTCATGAAGGATTTCCTACAGTTCACGTTTACCAGAATTTTGGTTCGAGTGCGCTCCAAACTGGTCATCTCTCTCCTTTTCACTCTTGCCGGGGCGGTCCTGTCCGCCTTTCTTGATGCACTCACAGTTACTGCAGTCATTATTGCAGTGGCCTATGGTTTCTATAATATCTATCACCGATACGCGTCCGGCAAGACCATGCAGTGCACGCACGACTTATGCAGCGATCATAAAGTCAAAGAAAAGAGCCGAGCGGAGTTACAGGAATTCCGAGCTTTTCTGCGAAATCTCATGATGCATGGTGCTGTTGGTACGGCTTTGGGCGGTGTCTGTACACTCGTTGGAGAGCCGCAAAATCTGCTTATTGGCGGAGAAATGGGTTGGCACTTTGTGACATTCTTTTTAAAGGTCGTGCCTGTTTCCATGCCGGTGCTGGCGACCGGTCTGCTAACCTGTGTTGCCGTCGAGTATTTCCACATTTTCGGATACGGTGCAAAACTGCCTGGAAATATCCGGTCTCACCTGCTTGAGACAGCGGTTCAGATGGAGGAGAAACAAGGTCGGAAGGGAAAAATCAAATTGATCGTTCAGGCATTAACAGGCGTATGGCTTGTGCTGGCTCTGGCGCTCCATCTTGGTGCAGTCGGTATCATCGGCCTGTCTGTCATTATATTGCTGACTGCGTTCAATGGTGTGGTAGAAGAGCACCAACTCGGTAAAGCTTTTGAAGAAGCGCTGCCTTTCACAGCTCTTCTTGTGGTCTTCTTTGCCATCGTGGCGGTCATTCATGATCAGGGCCTTTTCCACCCCATAATTGAATACGTTCTTAGCCTCAAAGGGCAAACTCAACTTGTTGCATACTACTGCGCCAACGGCCTCCTGTCTGCCATTTCTGATAACGTGTTTGTGGCGACAGTATATATCTCTGAAACAAAGTTACATTTTATCAACGCACTTGGAGCCATTCCAAACATTGGAATGACTGGACAGGCATTGATGGACAAGCTGACTGATCCAAACATGGCGCGTGCTGACGCGGTTGCAGGTCTGCCCCAGGCAGCTGCTACGCAGGCTCTTGATCTCATGCGCAACCTCGATAAGCTCGCTGTAGCCATCAACACCGGAACCAATATCCCCAGCGTCGCAACTCCCAACGGTCAGGCAGCATTCCTTTTCCTGCTGACCTCAGCCCTCGCTCCAGTTATCCGGCTCTCCTACGGTCGGATGGTGTGGCTGGCTTTACCTTATACCATCACCATGTCGTTAGCGGGCCTTGCGGCGGTTAACTACCTCTTGTAGCCGCCAAAATTCACGCACCTCGTGGCGTGCCCGATCTTGTTGTAGCCGCCCCGCTGCAACAAGATTGGGCACACTTATATGTGAGTACAGACGTATGGATTTGTAGTCGGGGACGCCGCTCTCATTGCGTATATTCTCGCTACGCCTTTTCCCTTTGTATTGGGTGTGAACGTTATAATGGTGGGTCCCACGGCAGCGAACCTGCTCACTGACCGGAATCCCACAAGGTGAAAAAAATATGCAAGATATCCAACGATTCATTGCTGGTTTTAAAAGTTTTCGCGATGAGTATTTTTGTCGGAAGAACTCCCCTTTTCGTGATTTGTGCGATGGGCAGCATCCCACAACGATGGTCATTGCGTGCAGCGATTCACGCACCGATCCTTCGCTTATCATGCAATGTGAACCTGGCGAGATTTTCGTTGTGCGCAATGTGGCCAACATAGTGCCACCATATGAAACCGACTCCGGTTACCACGGCGTATCTTCAGCCATCGAATACGCCGTGAACATACTCAAGGTCGCCAATATCATTGTCCTCGGTCACAGCTCCTGCGGCGGCATTGAAACACTGATGAAGAACGAGGCTAATGAGGCCAGTGAATTCATCAATAAGTGGCTGTCCGTGATGGCTCCCATACGGGATCATGTGATGAAGCATTTCGGTGAGGTGGATAAAAAGTCCTGTACCGCTTGTGAAATGGCGGGGATTCTCCGATCCGTGGACAACCTCATGACCTTCCCCTGGATAGCGGAACGAGTCCACGACGGCAGCCTCAATGTGCACGGCTGGTATTTCGACATGGAAACAGGTCAACTTCTGAGCTACCTGCAACAGACCAAGGCGTTTGAGCCTCTGACATTTCCGTGTCCAAAGGCTGAGAAGAGCGGTC